>JAHFCG010000098.1 GCA_023249615.1 candidate division FCPU426 bacterium
TGTGAAAACTATGCATCACTTTTCGGCCCTCGCCGGTGGTGTAGCCCTAGGTTTTATGATGATCCCCATCACAACACGGACAACTGAAGAATTGGTTAGGATGGTGCCCCATTCCATAAGGGAAGCCTCATGGGCCTTGGGGATTCCCCAGTGGAAAACCATTTTGAGCATTGTGATGCGAACTGCGAAAAATGGGATTTTGACGGGGGTCCTTTTGTCGATCGCGCGCATTGCGGGGGAAACGGCTCCCCTGCTTTTTACGGCTTTTAACAACCAGTTTTGGGCTCACGGTATCAACGAACCAACCGCCTCGTTGACAGTTCAGGTTTTTACCTACGCCATATCCCCTTTTGAAGACTGGCACGATCAGGCTTGGACGGGCGCTTTGGTCCTTCTTCTTTTGGTTTTGTCGGTGAACCTGATCGCGAAGTATTTTTTCAAAAATCCCCGGCAAATGTTGAGGTAATGAGTGTTTAATAATGAAATACGCAACCGAAGCCGTGGAAAAAGAGAGGGTGAAAGTGGAGGCTAAAGTTTCCAAAACCGAAACCAGAAAAATCGAGGTGGCGCGATCCGAATCAGGGATCGAAAAAAGGGCTGTTAAAATGAACGCATCGGAGGTTTGCGCCTGGTTTGGTGAAAAACAGGCGCTGTTCAGGGTGGGTATGGACATTCACGAAAGGGAAGTGACGGCCATAATTGGTCCTTCGGGATGCGGAAAGTCAACATTGATCCGCTGTTTTAACCGAATGCATGAAACGGTTCCGGGATCTAGGTTCTCGGGGGAGGTTTTACTGGATCAGCAAAGTATTTATGCCCAAAAGGTGGATCCGGTCGCGGTGCGTAGGAGGGTTGGAATGGTTTTCCAAAAGGCCACGCCTTTCCCAACCCTTTCCATTTATGACAATGTGGCGGTTGGGTTGAAGCTTAATGGAACCACCGAAAGAAAAAAACTGGATGAAGTGGTGGAAAAGAGTTTGAAAAAGGCGGCTTTGTGGGAGGAGGTCAAGGACAGCCTGAAAAAGGCCGGGGGGGCACTGTCAGGAGGACAACAGCAGAGGCTTTGTATTGCCAGGGCCTTGGCGGTTGATCTGGAAGTCCTCCTGATGGATGAGCCATGCTCGGCTTTGGACCCTATCTCAACTTCCAAAATTGAGGAACTCATCCATGAATTGCGACAAAATTACACTATTATCATCGTGACGCATAATATGCAGCAGGCCGCGAGGGTGTCTCAAAGGACCGCCTTTATGTTAAATGGAAAATTGATTGAGTACGCCTCGACCGAAAAGGTGTTTACCAACCCTTCAAACAAAATGACGGAAGACTATATTACGGGGAGATTCGGCTAATGCAAAAATCATTTGACGAGGAACTGGGCGTCTTAAAGGAAAAAATCCTTCTTATGGGAAGCAGGGTTGAGGAGGCCATTTGCCTGGCTATGAAGTCGCTTGTGGATCGCGACAGCAAACTGGCGCAAAAAATTATCGAGGACGACCGCGAGGTGAATGATCTTGAGGTCGAGGTGGATGATATTTGCCACAGGCTTTTAGCCCTGCACCAGCCCATGGCAAGCGACATGCGTTTTATTACCAGTGTCATGAAAATAAACTCGGATTTGGAAAGGATCGGCGACATGGCGGTCAACATAGGGGAAAGGGCCCTTACCTTAAATGAACTTTCCCCGCTTAAACCTTTGAAAGATATACCCCGTATGTCCGCTATTGTCCAGGAGATGGTTAAACAATCCCTGGACGCTTTAGTTAAAAGGGATCCGGTGGAAGCCAGGAGGATTTGTGAAAGGGACGATGAGGTGGATAACCTCAATGACCAGATCATTAGGGAATTATTAAGCCGCATGATTGAGGATCAGAGAGCCATTACCAGGGCGTTAAACCTTATTTTCGTTTCCCGCTATCTGGAAAGAATCGCGGACCATGCCACGAATATCGCCGAGGACGTAATTTACATGGTGCAGGGAATGGATATAAGACACCAAAGAAGCTGAAAGCCAGAGCCGGTTTTTAAAGGAGCCGAATAACAAGGGAATTAACATGGAATTAACAAATGAAAAGCACCCGTCTGGATACAATTTTCGGGATTCAATGAGAATCTTCTAATTTATAAATCCACGGGAGGAAACATGTTCGACTTTTTAATTCCAAAGGAATACGGCTTTTTTGATGTGTTTGACCAACACGCGGCCACCTGCGTGGAGGGCGGCCAGATTTTCGTGGATATGCTGGAACACTTTGGGGATGCTCCCGCCAAGGCCCGCCGATTAAAAGACGCGGAACATAAGGCGGATGACATCACCCACCACACCATGGAAATGCTTCACAAGACTTTCGTGACCCCGTTTGACCGCGACCAAATCCATGAATTGATCTCCCTGATGGATGATGTCATGGACCTTATTGATGGAGCGGCCCGAAGAATGATGCTTTACGGAGTGCAGGAGATTCCCGCCGAACTTATCGAGCTGGCCAAAACCCTCCACCACGCCACTTTGGAACTTCAAATCGCTGTTAAGAATCTGCGGGATTTAAAAAACGCAAAATTGATCCTCAAGTCCTGCATTGAAATCAACAAGTTGGAAAATGACGGCGACGCCATTCGCGATGCCGCGATCGCGAAACTGTTTAAAGTTGAAAAGGACGCTGTTCAGGTTTTGGTCTGGAAGGAAATTTATGGTGATGTTGAAACCGCCATCGATCGTTGCGAGGACGTGGCCAATGTTATCGAAGGCGTGGTTCTTGAAAACGCCTAAAACGGCTAATTAGCCACAGATGAATGGGATAAATATGATCACCGTAAGACTTAAGGGAAATATAAAAATGATTTTTGGCTTCAAAAATTCCGTTTTCAAAAACATCTGTGTTCATCCCATTCATCTTCGGTTAAATGATTTTCTTTTTGAAAGGAATAATTTATGACTCCCGAGCTGACACTGATCGCTTTCATTGTAATTGTCGCCCTTGCGTTCGACTTCTTGAACGGTTTTCACGACGCGGCGAATTCCATCGCCATTGTGGTTTCCACAAGGGTTTTGTCCCCGGGCCAGGCCGTCATTTGGGCCGCTTTTTTTAACTTTGTGGCGGCCTTCACGGTTGGTACCCATGTGGCCAAAACGGTCGGGAAGGGAATGGTGGATCCGACTGGCATAACGGTTTATGTCATCCTGGCCGCCCTGATCGGGGCCATTGTCTGGAATTTGGTCACTTGGTTTTTCGGCATTCCCAGCAGTTCCTCCCACGCCTTGATCGGGGGTTTTGGCGGAGCCGCGCTGGTTCACGGGGGGTGGAAGGTTCTGATCCTGGCCGGTTTTCAAAAGACCATTCTTTTTATTTTTATCTCCCCGCTTCTTGGAATGGTTCTGGGGTATGTCCTGATGATTATTGTTTTGAATATCTTCCAGCGGTTTACGCCCTCAGCCGTGGACGGTATTTTCCGCATCGGCCAATATTTCTCGGCCGCGGCCTACAGCCTCAGCCACGGCGCGAATGATTCCCAAAAGACGATGGGAATTATCGTGGCCCTCCTTGTCGCCGGAAACCAATCCCAGTTGGCTTATCACGCCGGTTCCCAGGAAATCGCCTGGTGGATTATCCTCTGCTGTTACGCCGCGATGGCCTTTGGCACGATGTCCGGAGGCTGGCGGATCATCAAAACTATGGGGCAGAGAATCACCAAATTAAAACCGGTGGGAGGCTTTTGCGCCCAAACGGGAGGAGCCATATCGGTTTTTTTCGCCACCTACCTGGGTGTCCCGGTTTCCACCACCCATACCATCACCGGTTCCATTATCGGTGTGGGAAGCACCACCTCCCTTTCAGCCGTTCGCTGGGGAGTGGCCGGCAACATCGTTTGGGCCTGGATCCTGACGATCCCCGCTTCGGGCCTGATCGCCGGCTTATTTGAATGGATTTTCAGCCTGATGGGCTGGAGCTGACCCCGGGGGTTGTTTTGAACGATCAAAAATACAATTTTTTTTGCCGGGCCTGTCTGGTGCCCGTGGTGGTAAAAATCTTCAGCCGACGATAATCAGGTTGGTGGCTTCCGGCAGGCTCGCGGCCAGGCGCCGCAGCATGCGTCCCCTCACCATGCGCCAGAAGAATGTCCTCTTTGACGATCCCACGAAAACATTCTTGACCTTCAATTCCCGGGCCGCCTCGGCGATGGAATAACCAGCGTCCTCGGCCATGCGCCAGATGGGGATTCCGGCGATCTTGTTTTTCTGGAGTTCCGCGCAGGAATTGACCAAAACCTTTACGGCTTCCACGGAGGGTTTAATTTGAGGAGGCAGGAAAAGACCGGGTATTTCATCCACGTATATGACGTAAACGTTGGCTTTCTTGAAGCCCTTCGCGAAGATGCAGGCTTCCCCCAACAACTTCTCATTTACCTGTCTTAGGGCGACCAAAACGGGCGAGGATTCCATTGTGCTGGCCTCTATGGCCTCTTCAAGAGTGAGAATGTTGGAGGCTTCCGGCAGGTCCGCCACCGAGGTTTCGGCTTCGGCGAATTGAGCCACGGCCTTTTGGGACGCGCCAATCCGGTGCCAAACCCCCATGCCTACAAGAATAGCCGCGAGGCTCCCTCCGAAAAGAAGAGCGCTTGGATTATGAACCATGTTAATGAACCAGGCGACCAAAAGAGCCACGGTGGTAAAAAGTCCAGACCAGAATTTAAAGCCGCGGATTCCGTCCCGCCAACGGAGTTTGTCGATAGCGAGGGACGAAAGGGAAAGGGTGGCCAAAAGGCCGAAAGCGTAAAGGTTTCCCAGCGCGTCGACATCCGCCTTTGTGATAACAATGATGATCATGGGAACCAGGCCGGAAATGACTATTGAATAATAGGGAGTGCCCAACTTGGGGTGGCGTTTTCTTAAAAAAGACGGGAGGAAACCTAGGTCGGATAATCGAACGTTTACATGATAGTTGCCGACGATAGCGGTGTTACAAGCCATGAACAAAAGGGCGGAAGCTGTAAAAACCACCGCGAAGCCGAGTAACTTTCCACCCACCGCGAAACCCAAAGCTGAAAGAAGAGAATCGGATTGGCCCTGCTTGATGGTCTCCGGAAGAATGTAAAGCGCGACGGCGGTAATGGGGGACGAGAGAAGGGTGATAATAGCGATAACCCACCACATAGCTTTTTTCGCGGTTTTCCCCACCGGCTCCTTCATGGCGCCCGAAATTTGTGCAACGGATTCAAGTCCTGAGTAGGCCAGCCAGGTGGCTGCATAACCAATCATGATTGAATTAAAAGTTAGCGGAATGCCGGGGTGAATGATGCTTTTCCAAAGGCCGCTCCAGCTCAAGGAGGGATTATGGGTAATATAAAAAAAGGAAACCCCAAGGAGCATGAAGGCGACAATGATTTTTAGGGTGGAGAAAGTCGAAGTAACAGAGGCTGATTCCTTAATGCCCACTATGTTGACAAGCATAAGGGCGAGAAAAAGGAGCATGGAAACAAGTACGACTAGGTCCTTGTATTCGGGCGCGAGGCTGGCGAGGTAATAAAGGCCGGAGACTCCCGAGATGGCGGAAGTGAGAAAGTAGCTGACGGTAATAAAAGAACCCCCGGCCAGAGGAAGGAATTCCACGGCGGAAAAAGCCTCGCGGAGAATGGAAACCACACCGCCGCCGTCCGGGCATCTTTGGCAGATTTCCACGTATTTAAGGGCGATGGAGATGAAAACGCCCGTGGTGATGAATTGGGCGAGGGTCGCCAACCCGCCGATGGTGCCGTACAGGATTCCGGGCACGTAAAAGACGGAGGTTCCGATGTCCGCGTAAACGACCGCGAACGCCAGGGCCCAGCCTAATTGGTGAACTTTGATGGTGCTCTTGGATTCGGACACGGGTTCGGCTCCTCGTCGCCTTGCTTGGGCCGCCCGGACTTAAAGCGGGGTTGCCTTTGAAGCCTTCTGGGTTAAAAGTGTTCCGGCAAGTTTACCGGTGTCCCTAAAAAAGACGAAGGCGTTATTCTATGGCGTCCCACCCAAATATCAAGTCCGAGCCGTGAACTGTCATTTAACTTGTTCTTTCGGAATTGGGGAAAAGCCGTTGAAAAACCCCGGTTTTTTATTTACACTTGATTCACATCGTTGAAAGCATCAAGGGCGGTGTACTTGTCAATCGGGAGCATCTTTAGTCGGCGTTTTTTCCCGCGATGGGAAATAGGCCACTGCGATTGAAGGGGTCACACAAGATGCGGAAATGGAAGGGTTCGAAAGATGCCAACTGGCCGAGTGAAGTGGTTTAACGCCGGCAAAGGATACGGATTCATCGAACAGGAGGGCGGGGAAGACGTGTTCGTTCATTTCTCAGCCATCCAGGGAGACGGGTTCAAGACCTTGACGGCGGGGCAGGAAGTAACCTTTGAGATTGTGCAGGGAGCGAAGGGGAATCAGGCGGCGAATGTGACGAAGACCAACTAAACAACACCCATTAAAAGGCCTTCCCGAAAGGGGAGGCCTTTTTTATTTGGGCCAATGAATTATGATGTTGATGAATAATTTGTAGGGGCACGCCCCTGTGCGTGCCCACCTTGGCAGACTCGGGGGTCTGCCCCTACAGGTTAATTTTAAATAGGCGGCGAATGAAAAACTCCAAACGCAAAAAAATCCAAATCTTTGAAACAGTCGCTCCCGGGGGAACCTCCCGAAAGGATTCTTTGGTGGATGTCCTGGCCTTTGGAGCCCATCCCGATGATGTTGAGATTGCCATGGGCGGAACCATTCTTTCCCTGAAGGACCAGGGCGCCAGGGTGGTGGTTTGCCACCTGACCGACGGGGAACCCACCCCTTATGGAAATCGAAAAACCCGATTGAAAGAAGCGGAAAAAGCCGCCAGGGTCCTGGGACTCGACGATTACCTAATACTCCCTTTAAAGAACCGCGAATTGCGGGACACTCTTCCAGCCCGCCGGAAGGTGGCAGAGGTTATTCGCAAATACAAACCGGCCATGGTCTTCGCCCCCTATTGGGTGGATGCCCATCCGGACCATTGGGGCGGTTGCCAATTGGTCGAGGCGGCCCGCTTTTGGGCCAAGCTGGTGAAAACGAATATGAAGGGCGATCCCTGGTATCCTTCCAAGCTTTATTACCATCTTTGCTCCCACCTTCGTCCCAACATTCAACCTTCCTTTATTGTTAACACCTCAGGTTTCCATGGCCGAAAGGTGGAGGCGGTTCGTTGTTACGAAAGCCAATTCCTCAAAAAACCGGGAAGCCGGGCCCTGGAATATATCGACATTTCCAACCGGTATTTTGGATCCATGATCGGCGCCGAAACCGGCGAGCCCTTTTTTTCCAAGGAAAATTTGGGTCTGATGGACCCGAGGTTTTTAATTTAAGGCGGGATTATTCCGGAAAAGTTCGGAAATAATTTAAATTATCTTTTACTTCCGCTCACCCGTTTTAATACCTGGTTTTTTCCCGTTCCCGAATACCTCGTGCTTGAGCAGATCCCTCCAAACCGTCGTCAAATAAAGGAAGAGACCGAGCAGCAACAGGGGCTGGCCTATGAAAAGGTAAGCCAGAAGTGTGACGGCGTTGTTGAGGCAAAGGGCGCCGAGCGTAAGGACCGACCCGAAAAAACAAAGAATCAATGCGGTCTTGACCCGCGGCGGGAGTTCATTATAAATCATGGGGATGCCTCCGAATTCACCACGTTATGGGCCGGGCCATGGCAGTCCAGGCAGGAGGTGCTTCCGTTCCTGAGGTCCTGGAGAATGTCCTGGTGGTTTTCCGCCTCCAGGAACTTTTTGGATTCCCCGTGGCAATGAAGGCAATTGGTTGTGTTGTAGGGTTGATAGAGTTTTAACGGCTCCTTGACTTTCCGTGCCGTCATTGCGTAAACATGCCGAAGACCCGTGAGCTTGGCCTTCGCGTCCCCGAAGAGGCTGTAATCCGTGTGGCAGGTGAAGCATTGGTCCTCGCGGATATAGCGGTTCTTGTAGTGAGTGGCGGCCAAGCCGTCGCTTTGGGGATCCTTCAGGTCATGGATTCGGCTTTCCATGATGTGGCAGGAGGCGCAAAAGGGGACGGTTTTTGACCTCTCGTAACTGACCCCTGTCCCTAATAAAACCACAAACACAGGAAGGATCCCCAGGTAAACCAGCAGGGAGCCTTTTAGCCAATCCTGGTTGGGAAGGGGAATGGGGGCCAGAAGCACGGTGACCGCCACAAGCAGCATAATTCCCGCCGTGGCGATCCCGATCCATTGAAAGAAGACCAAACCGGTCATGATCCATTCCCCCCGCCGGCTGGATTTATTTCGAGGAACCGGATAAGGTTCGAAGGTATTGGACAAGCCCCTGAACTTCCTCGGGACTCAGCTTTCCCTGAAATTTCGGCATTTTTTTCCGGCCTCCCAGGGTCACCTTGACCAGGGCGGCATCGGTAGCTTTGACGGTTTCTTTTCCAGTCAGGTTGAGCTTTCCAATTTCCACCTTGAGGGTTTTAGCCAGCTTCTCGACTCCCTTACCGTCTTTTCCATGGCATTTGGCGCATTTAGCCCCGAAGAGTTTCTGGGAGTCCGAGCCGAAAGCCGCCCCGCTTCCCAAGAATAGGATCAACCCCGCGGAAAGAAATAACCTGAACATGTTCTCCTCCTTTAATTGACCACCGGAAAACCTTTCCGTTGGTTTTTGTTTTTAACGGCTTACATTAGTATGAGGGAAAAGCGAAATTCCATTTATGAGTTAACTCATCCGGAGTAAGATTTTTTTTGTTTTTTTCCTTTAAACAGGATTGAGAGATCGTCCCCCAAAAACCCTTCTTGGGGGCTTTTCCCAAGGGATATCCCCATCGATACCTAATCTCCCTCGAAATGCCCCTTTCCCGATTTTATTTCGGGAGGGGCTAAAATCACCCCATTTGAAGGAAGTTGTGAAAAGTATACAGCTGTATACTTTTTTCTTGACACTGTCCCTGGCCCCCTTTAGGATGACGGACATAGGAAAAAATAACCCCTATTCCTCCTTCCGGAGGCCGGCTTCTGGCTCCGCCGAGGCTACGCCAGGCAGGTCGGAGGACAGGCCCGCCCTTCCACGAGGAAAGGTGAAACCCACAAATTTGAAACCAAATAAACAAATCACCCGTCAAAGCTAAGGGACGGTTGATAAACAAAAACAAGGAGAAGGAAATGGCGAACGAGAAACAAAAGGCTTTGGACATGGCGATCCTGCAAATTGAAAAGGACCACGGCAAGGGCGCTATTATGAAACTGGGGGAGGCCAAGGTTCAGGATGTAAAGGCCATCTCCACGGGAGCCATCTCGATTGACATCGCCACCGGCATTGGGGGAGTACCACGGGGCCGAATTGTGGAAGTTTACGGGCCGGAATCCTCAGGTAAAACCACCCTTACACTGCATATTGTCGCCGAATGCCAAAAGGCCGGCGGAACGGCCGTTTTCATCGACGCGGAACACGCCATGGACCCTGTTTACGCAAAAAAACTGGGCGTCAACGTGGATGAGCTTTTGATTTCCCAGCCGGACTCGGCGGAAGAGGCCCTTCAAATCGCCGATACGCTGATCCGCTCCGGCGCCATCGATATTCTCGTGATCGACTCGGTGGCCGCCCTGGCGCCCCGCGCTGAACTGGAAGGGGAAATGGGCGACGCTCATGTCGGGTTACAGGCCCGCTTGATGAGCCAGGCCCTTCGCAAATTGACGGCGCTTTTGTCCAAGTCCCACACCTGCGCCATCTTCATCAACCAAATCCGCGAAAAGATCGGGGTCATGTTTGGAAACCCCGAAGTAACCCCCGGAGGCCGGGCGCTCAAGTTTTATTCCTCGATGCGCATTGATGTCCGCCGAATTGAGGCCATCAAGAGCGGCGACCAGAACATCGGTAACCGTGTGAAGGCCAAGATCGTGAAAAACAAGACGGCCCAGCCCTTCCGTGAGGGTCACTTTGACATCATCTTTGGAGAGGGCATTTCCAAGGAAGGCTCCCTGATTGATGTCGGCGTGGAAATGGGAGTCTTGGACAAGAGCGGAACCTGGATCAGTTTCGGCGAGGTCCGCATGGGCCAAGGCCGCGACGCGGCCAAGACTTTCCTGAAGGAACACCCCGAGGTATTGGCTCAGGTTGAAAAGAAGATCAAGGAAAAGTCGGGACTGATCCCGATGCCCGCGGCCCCGGTTGAGAAGGGAAAAGAGAAGGATGGGAAAGTGGAAACTCCCGCGACCGCCGCGGTAAGCGCGACCCAGGGAGGATCAACCCAAATAGGGGCCACGCCCCGTCAGGCCGCCTGGGCGAACAAGGGCGACGCTAAGAAGGATAACGCTTTTGTGCCGACCGATAAGGCCAAGATGGCGTTGAAAAAGTGATTTAATCTCCCCGAATTTACCGGGAGGATTAAATCATCCTGAGTGAAACGAAGGATCTTTGCTCAGACTTTTTAACCTGGATTCTTCGGCTTAGATCGCCTCAGAATGACAAGTGAACAAACATTTTCACCATGAAACAGGGCCTCGGGGAACCGGGGCCTGTTTTGTTTTAAGGTCTTTCGTTTTTTTCCAATTGTCCGTGGTGTGGAATAGAATGGGGTTGTTCTTCTGGATAACTTAAGGGAGGAAACCATGGCATTTTTTGAGGACGCGAGACCAGCCCCCGAGGAAAAAGAAAAACCCTACTATGAAATAACAACGGTTGACGGCAAGGAATGGCCCCATGAACCGGGCTGCACTATTGAGGCGGTACCTGTTGGAAACA
>JAHFCG010000215.1 GCA_023249615.1 candidate division FCPU426 bacterium
CCCGGAATAAATTTTTCCACAATGGCCCATTCGCTGTAACGAAAGGCGTTCTTCAGGGCCCCGTTAACTTCGGAGGCCTTCTTCACGATCGTCACCCCGATGGCCGAGCCAACATCCGCGGGCTTTACCACCAGGGGAAGCTTCAATCCGGCCGGCTTGGTTCCCGGGCCATCCACGCGATTAACCGCCTGCCAGGGGGCGCTGGGTATTCCCTGCGCTTCAAATACCAGCTTCGAACAGCCCTTGTGCATGGCCAAACCGCAGGCCAAGGCTCCCGAACCCGTGTAGGGCATGGCCCATTTATCCAGTAAAGCCTGCAAGGTTCCGTCCTCCCCAAAACCGCCGTGTAGGGCGATAAACAAGGCGTCAAACCGTCCCGCCCTCAACCGCCTTTCCAGACGCTTCTCGTTTTTATCCGCGGCCTTAATTTCAACCGGCACCGCCTTGATCCCGGCCAGCCTCAAACCCTCCGCCACATTTTTCCCCGACATCAGGGAAATTTTCCGTTCGGGGCTCCAGCCCCCCATTAGTACCCCTACTCTCATCGCGTTCTCCGGTATCCTGAATTTATTGCCGCATCCAGCGTTCAAGTTTTGCGTTTAATTTTAAATTCTCAATTTTGAATTTTTAAATTAAGGCTTTAAATCCGCCGTCAATTCAAAATTAAGAATTCAAAACTCAAAATTTCCTTTCAACGTTCCAGAAGACGTCCCTTATCTCGCTCCAATCCCAGTCCCCCATGGGCAGTATTTCCGGTTCCAGGCGGATCTGGTACTCCGCGAAAACCTTTTTTTGAATCTCCCTCATCAGCCCCACCACGTCATGGGCGGAGGCCCCGCCCTCGTTAATAATGAAATTGGCATGAATCTCGCTGACCCTGGCGCCGCCGGCCTTGCGCCCCTTCAACCCCACCGATTCGGTCAACCTCCCCGCGAAATTTCCTTCCGGATTCTTGAACACGCTTCCCGCGTTCTTTTCCGTCTTGGGCTGTTTGCCCCGGCGGACCTTGAAGTACTCCTTCACCTTCCTCTCAATCTCCGCCTTCGGTTCTTTTTTCAGCTTCAAAACCACTTCCACCAGAACATTGCCGCTCATTTTCAAGGAGGAGTGCCGGTACCCATATTGGTAATCGGATTTCCTCAAACGTTTCACTTCACCCGAGGGCGTCACAACCGTTAACTCCTCAATCGTCGGGCCGATCCAGGCCTTCTTGGCGCCCGCGTTCCCTACCACGGCTCCCCCGATGGTTCCGGGGATGCCGGCGAAAAATTCCACTCCTCCCAGATTGGCCTCCCGGGCCTTGGTCAAAACCGCCACCAATTGGGTGCCGGCTTTGGCCCTGACACGGTCTCCCTCAATCTGGATTCCATGGAAACCCCTTCCCAAACGAATCACCACACCCTTAAACCCCTCGTCCGCGAAAAGCACATTGCTTCCCCCGCCCAGCATCAGGTAAGGCACCCTGGCGCGGGACAGACACCTCAACAACTCGGAAAGGTCCTCCACATCCTTTGGCTCCACAAAGGCCGCGGCCTTCCCGCCCAGGTGGTAGGTCGTGTAGGGGCCCACCGGTTCATTCAAAAGAACCTTTCCTTTAAGAAGCACCTTCAGTTCCTTAAAATCCACGGTTTCCCTTTCCAAAAGCATCACAGCAAACCCCAATTTTTCACCGCAGAGGCGCAGAGGTCGCAGAGAAGGATTTGATTCTCATGAAAAATCCCCGCCTTTCTCTGCGACCTCTGCGCCTCTGCGGTAATCATTTCCGTTAGCCTTTGTGTTTTTGAACGAGATCGTTCCCCAGCTTCCAAACATCGCCCGCCCCCATGGTTAAAAACACGTGTTTCTCGGTGAGGTTCTTCTTCAGGTACTCCAGAAGGGCGTTTTTGTCCTCGGCGTACCGGACGTTGGAATGGCCGTTTTCACGGATGGCTTCCACAAGCGTCATTCCCGTCACGCCGGGAATCGCCTTCTCCCGGGAGGGATAGATGGAGGTGATGATGGCCTCGTCCGCGTCCCCGAATGATTTCCCGAACTTGTCGCGCAAAAGCTGGGTACGGGAGAAAAGATGGGGCTGGAACACCACCACCAATTTTTTGTTTCCGGCGAAATTTTTCGCCGCCCTTAGGGTTTCGGAAACGGCCGTGGGATGGTGGGCGTAATCGTCGATCACCGTGGCCCCCTTGAAGGAACCCTTGAACTCGAAGCGTCTTTGCGCCCCGTGGAACTTGGCCAGTCCGGCCGCGATGGTTTTAAAGGAAATCTTGAGTTCCAGCCCCACCGCGATGGCTGCCAGGGCGTTTTGGATGTTGAATCGTCCTGGCACGTTTAATTTCACGTTGCCCAGCCTCTTACCCTTGTGCGCCGCCTCAAAAACCGACCCGGACTTTTCCAGTTTGATTTTACCGGCCGAGACATGGGCATCCTTGGTCAATCCGTAGGTCATAACCCGCCGTTTGATCTGCGGTACGATCATTTGCACCTGTTTGTCGTCCGCGCCGAGAATGACACAGCCGTAAAAAGGAACCTTGTTGGTGAAGGTCACGAATGAATCCCTCACCTTGTCGATGGAACCGAAATAATCCAGGTGGTCATCGTCAATATTGGTCACGATGGCGATCATGGGGGAAAGGAGCAAAAATTCCCCAAAGGCCTCGCAGGCTTCCGCCACCAGATAGGTGCTCTTGCCCAGCTTGGCGTTGGATTTGAAAACATCGACCTGTCCCCCGATGACCAGGGTGGGGTCCAGTTTCGCTTCCGTCATGACCAGCCCGATCATGGAGGTCGTGGTTGTCTTGCCGTGGGTGCCGGAGATGGCGATGCCGTATTTCAAACGCATCAGCTCGGCCAGCATCTCAGTACGGGGAATGACGGGTATGGAGCGCTTGTGGGCTTCCACGATTTCGGGGTTGTCCATCGGAACCGCCGCGGAATAAACCACGACATCGGAACCAACAACGTTGGTAGACTTGTGCCCGAAATGAATCTTGGCGCCCCTTTTCGTGAGGCTCTTGGTCACATCCGTGGCCTTCAGATCCGAACCCGTCACCTGGTAATGGAGGCTCAAGAGCACGGCGGCGATACCGCTCATTCCGGCTCCGCCGATGCCGATGAAGTGCACCCGTTTCACGGTGCCAAAGGGCTGGGTTAATATTCCAAATTTCGGTTTCATGACAACATCCCTTTCACCACCAAGACTCCAAGACTCCAAGGTAGGATTGAAAAAGACAAATAAACAAAAAAGTCGTTCTTGGTGTCTTGGAGTCTTGGTGGTAAATATTGGGTCATTTTTTTTCCGCCATTGTTAATAGTTCCTTCACGATGTCAGAGGCCGCGTTGGGTTTTGAAAGCTTGAGGGCCGCCTCTCCCATGGCTTT
>JAHFCG010000099.1 GCA_023249615.1 candidate division FCPU426 bacterium
GTAATTGATTTGACCTCCAATTTCCTGGATGGTTTTACCCTTGCTTTGGGCGGTTTGAAAAAAAGGTTTGATTTGAAGAGTTTGAAAGTTCGCGCTTGGGAACAAAAGACTTGTGAAAACGGAATACCAATTATCGTTGTTGGTATTTTGAGCCGCCATCAATCCGGTTTCCAAAACCATTGAATCCTTCTCGAGCCAATGATAGGAGGATTGGATCCCAACCTTTCCGGACCCGCTTGTAAGGGTTTGTGTTCCATGTTGATAATTCAAAAGAATTGAGGCGTCCGTGTATTTGAAAATATTACTCACGCCGAAAATTTCCTCATTTCCTCCCCAAAAGGTGAATTCATCGGAAACCATTTTATTCAATTTGGGGAAGTCAAATTGAACGGCTCCCGCCGACCCCTTTGTGCCCCACCAGGAGGCCGCTGGAAAATCCAAAAATTGAAATGAGGCGTTTACCGGAAGCCAGCTCAAAATATCGAAAGAAGGAAACGGGTACGGAATCCCTTCAAAAAACAAACCCGGCGCGGAAGGACGAAAACCGGAGGAACTAGCTCCGGACAACCCAAACCAACCGGCATGGGGGCCAAGCCATCCAGCGATGGAATCGGTTGGGCGTTCGGGGTTTGTAAATATCGAGTGGGGAAGGTCCCCGGAATAAGCGGAAGTGCCCGGAAGCAAAATCACGCTCCCCTGGTTAAAAGGGCGTGAAAAATCCGGCTCCACCTGCGAAAAAATAATTTTCGGAATAAGAAGAAAGAACAGCATGAATAATTTAAAAGCTTGTCTGGGGCTGAAAATGATTTCCCCTTTCATGAAAAACTCGGAGGGCCGGCCTCGATGCTTGGTTTAATGGGGAAAATTGGAGCGGGCGATGGGACTCGAACCCACGACGTCCACCTTGGGAAGGTGGCATTCTACCGCTGAATTACGCCCGCACGTGATTTCCGCCGAACATCATAAACGATTTGAAAATCAACAACTAGATGCGGAGGCTTTTAATTATGGCTGAGCTTTTCGATGGATTGAAGTTTAACCATGGCTTTGTCAATATTTTTTTGGGCGTTAACATTGCCGGGATCCTGTTTAAGGCATTCCTGCCATTTCCCTATCGCTTCGTGAATTTTGCCGTTTATGTAAAGGTTCACGCCGTCATAATAAAGGGCTTTAACTTGTTCGGCGTCGGCCTTTTCATGGGACTGCTGGCCGGTCATCTTCTTGATGTAATCGTTGGCAGTTTCATCGGTGGGTTTCAACTTGAGAACTTCTTGAAACTTCGCCTGGGCCTTTTCCTTGCTTCCGCTGTCAAATAACGAAGCGCCCTCAGCGTCCAAATCCTTGATTCTTACCGTGATATCTTTTTGAACCTTGAAAAGCGAATTGAGGATTTTTGAATTATTGGGGTCAAACTGTTTCGCGGTTAACAAATTTTTCAGGGCTGTTTTCAGGTCGCCCTTTGAGTAATATTTCATGGCCTTGTCATAAACGGTGTCAATTTCATTGGTCTGCTTGGATTTCAATTTTTTGAGGCGTGACTTAACACCGGAATTCTTTGGATCAATATCCTTGGCCTTTAAATAACTCGCCAAAGCGTCCGCATAATCCTTGGCAAGATAATGTTCATCGCCCTCGGCAAGAAGGGTTTTAACCTTTGTTTTCCGGTCAACGATAACGCTTTTAATCAACTTGGGCAAAACAGGGTTGTTAGGATCCATTTGCAAAGCCAAATTCCATTCGTTAAGCGCTTGAACGGTATCCCCTTTTTCCTTGGAGGCTTTTCCGGCGCTGATATGTTTTTTCACCTCCACGGTTAACTTGGCCTGGGCATCCGCAATAAAATCCTTGGCTTGTTTGTTATCCGGCTGGTAATTCAAAACCCTTTGCCATTCTGAAATGGCGTCGGTGTACTGATTGTTCAAAAGAAAAGTACTGGCTTTTTCCATGTGGGAATTCGTGGCGGATTCAATGGCTTGGGCTTTTCCCAAAGCCGCGTTGGAATCCTTCGGGTTAAGTTTAAAAGCGGCGCCAAATTCCTCAGCTGCTTTGTCAAACAAAGCGTTGTCGTTGTAAGCAACCGCAAGGTTGTAATGGGTCTCGGCCAAGGAATCAACATTTTGTTCCTTATCACTTTTCTCCGACTCCAGCTTTATTGACTTTTTATAGTTATCGATGGCCTCGGTAAAATTTCCTAAATTGTAATAAGAGGCCCCCAAAAGCTGGTATGTAAGGGCGTCCTTTTGGATTCTCGCGGCTTTTTCAAAATAAACCGCCGCGTTTTTGAAATCCTTCAACTGATAATAGGAACCACCGAGATTATGAAGTCCCGTAAAATTTTTAGGATCGACCTCGATGACATTTTTCAACTCGGTAACTGCTTCGGCGTAACGCTTTTGGTTCATATACATTTTCGACAAAACTTCGCTCGCCTTTTCCTTTCCCTGTGGAGAGGTCAAGGAATAATTTTTCAAAGCGGCCTCCGCGTTGGGATATTGTTTTAGCTGAACGAAGGAGTTGGCCAAAAAAAGGTTTACGTCGGAATTGGGGTTGATTTTCAAAACATTTTGAAAATGATCGGCGGAAGAGGAATAGTTATGCTGCAAATAGGCGCTAATTCCCAGGCTGCTTTCAAACATTTCTTTGGCCTGCTTATCGCCCGAATCTATTTGAATGCATTTTTGGAATTCGGGAGCGGCCAAATCATATTTTTGTTGATTATAGTAAGCCACGCCTAAATTAAAATGCGCCCTCGCGTCTTTTGGGTTCGCCTTGATGGCATCGAAGTAGGCCTGCATTCTCGCATCTTCGGCATGGCCAAAGGCTGTAAACCATACGGTTAAAAAAAGAAGTAAGAAAAAATTGAAATATCGGTTCATTCTGGCCTCATTTAAACCCTTTTAAGGGTTATTTGCCGCGGAAACGTCCAGGACCAAAAGTTGATCCAGTGTCTTTTTTTGTTTATCGTGTTTATCGATTTGCGCGCAACGAATCATCGTTCCATCCGTCGACCAAGCCAAGGCGGCAGTATAGTCAAGTTTTTGTTTTGTTTTCAACAATTGTTTATAAAGTGTGTCCCCGGTATTGATGAGACAAACTCGGCCCTCGTAAATATACGCGACTTTATTTCCGGCAGGATGGTAGGCCGGATGAATCCCAAGTTTTGTGCTTTTGGTGAAAAAAAGAGTTTGTGTAATCATGCTTTTGATATTTGTTTTCTCAAGCTTTTTTTGTCCCTTTGTAGTCCGCCAATAAACAAGTTCTTGACCATCCGGCGACCAGGCTGGTTTTTCAGCACCGAAAGTTTGTTTGATCAATTTGAAAACAACCTGATCCCCTTTCGCCGGAACTTTCGCGATGTAAAGATAATAGATCCCATTCGGCCCCTTTCTCCTGGCTGCTAAATTAGTGCTGTCCGGGGAGGAAATGATCTTTTCACTGTCCTCGGCACTTTGGGGAAAATCCGGTTCAAAACTTTTGTTAAAAGGTATTTCGTTTTTCAAAACAATTGTATCCACGCTCGCCTTTGAAATATCCTCGGCTCTTTTCGAACGGTCGGACAGTGAATCAATTTTTGCCCGCGTATCCGGCGAGATGAAAACCACGGGGAAGGTTTTATAAATTCCATCCAAGGTCGTTGTAACATTCTTGTAACTTTTTTGAGAAAAAAGCGCGGTAGCCGTTGAATATTGGGCGTCGATAAGGGATTGAATGGCGTCCTTAATTTGGAGGTTGTCCATGTAACGGGTAAAGGCAAGTTGGTTATATTCCATGGCCTTCGACGCGTTTTTTAACCTGTCCCGATAAAGAGTCCCAATGTCCAAAAGCGCGTGAATCTCCTCGTCCGTTCTGGGAAAATCACTCGTGATCTTTTGATAGGTTTTCAACGCATTGTCAAAATCGGATTGATTCTCGTAATTTTTGCCGATGCGGTAATAAATTCGGGCAGCCAGGGGTGTGCCGGGGTGATTTTCAAGGTATTTCAAATAGGCCTGGATGGCCTGAGCCGATTTCCCCGTTTGATCCAGCAAAGCCGCGGATTCGAAGGAAACCGAAAAAAATTGGCATCCGTTTAGGACCACCAAAAAAAACACGGCAATTAATAACCCGGAAAGGGTTTTAAATAACTTTGACAATTTGGATTAAACCTTTCGTTGGGTCATTTCGTTAAAATAACAATATCAACACGGCGGTTTTTGCTTCGGGCCTCCTCGGTATCGTTGAGATCAACCGGCGCGGAAGTTCCATGACCCCTCGAATAAAGATTATCCGGGGAAACTTTGCCCTTTTCCACCAAATATCTCAGGACCTGATCAGCGCGGTTTTGGGAAAGAACAAGCGCTTCCCTTTCCGTTCCCTCGTCAAACGCGTGGCCTTCAATGTAAACACGCGAGTTGGGATATTTTCGAATTAGCCTGGCGATTTGATCCAGGTAATTCAAAAAGCCGGATTTCAATTTGGTGCTCTTTTCCCCAAAGGAAACACTTGGGGTCTTGACGACTCCAGACATCCCCACCGGCTGAACACTTTCCGGCAGACTAGGCGGGGTGAATTCACGCGGCTGGACGGAAGCCGAGGCCATCAAAGGCGCTTCACGCGCGGAGGCTTGTGAAACCTTGAAAATGGGTTCGCTCGCGACTATCTCCTGTCCCTTTACGTCCACCGTCCGGAAATTCACATTTGAGAAAACGCCTCCCGTAACGACATTTCCGTTCAGGTCTTTTCCATCCCAGGCGATTTGTTTGGGAGGAACACCCTTCCCGGCATAGGTCCTTATAACATTTCCCTTGGTGTCGGTAATGTCCAGGCTCCAATTTTGTATATCGGTTCTGGCTTGTGGTTTAAGGTCAATCATGGCCTGCTTTAAAGTCCCTGTTTGGTAATCCGCGATTTGGGGCTTGATGTCAACCGCCGATATTTTTGTTTTTTGTTTCTCGGCCGTGGATTTGTCCTCTTCGGTCTCAAAACGGTAGGTGAGGGAAAAACGCTGGGTGTCACCTAAAATTCCAAAAGGGACAAGGGCGTAATTTAATTCGATGCCGTTCCACTTGACGCCTGCCCCCAGGGAAGCCCCGGCGGTGGAACCCAGGTCCTGGTTTAAGGGGTTAAGACTGTACCCCGCCCGGAAAGCGATTGAAATGCTTTGAAGCCCTACCCATACCTCCCCGCCGGAATGGATAATCAGGTCGCCGTCAATGGGTTTTTCAAGATCGACTCCAAGTAAAAAATGGGTGGGTTTTTGGGGTTGGTATCTGTAAACAATTCCACCCCGATAAATGGTTGGTAGTTTTTCCTGGGAGGAATACTGGCCAAAATTTGAAACCTGGCCAATGTTTTGAACAGAAAGCCCCAGAGTTAATTCTTTATGACCCGTAAAGAGCAAAGCCCCGGCGTCAAAGGCCGCGCCAGTGGCCGCCGAGGTCACCAAATTGCTGGTAATAAATTTCCCGCCAATTCCAATGGCGATGTTGTCTCCAAAAACCTGGCCATAACCCAGGGCAACGGCAATATCATTGGCGCTCCCAGGGATGGCCGCGGGGTTATTGGTGGAATTAAATGAGGGTATAAAATCAAAGGAAGTACTTAAACCAAGGGTACTTCCCGGTTGGAGGGGAAGGGCAAAACCCGCGAACTCATAATTGGTACTGGCAAAATAAGCCACATGTAAAAGATTTAGCTCGATTTTGTCCAATTGGGCCAATCCAGCGGTGTTCCAATAAGTTGTGCTGACATCATCTGCGACTCCCGCGAACATTCCCCCCATCCCTGCCCCACGAACACCCGCTGGAATTTTTAAAAATTGAACACCCGTAGTACTTACACTGTCGGAAAAAGAAAAGGCGGGAAACAAGGTAAAAAGACCAACAAAACAGAAAATCTTAATGGGGAGGGGTTTTTTAAGCATAGGCCTTTACTTAAGGTTAAAGGTTTTAACGGATTATATCACGATAAACTGGGGCACTGTCAACGCAATCCCCCCCGTCAGGTTTGGTGTTTTTTAGACGACCTATTTTGATCCGACGAACAATGAAATTTGAATGGTTTTTAATGAAGTCCAACCCGTAAAACCCCGGATATTATTGTTATCCCGGAAGCAATTGATATAATGCGCCAGTTTTAAACCAAAATTTCAATAATAAACGGACACTTCCCTGTTCACGGGAAGGAAAAAGACCCCCCGGAGGCGGATTTTATGATGCGGCAATTGCGGGATAAACGTTTTATGCATGGCGTCATGTGGACCCTGGTCTTTGTTTTTGTTTCGTTCATATTTTTTTCATGGGGAATGAAATCCAGCTTCACCAATCGGAAAGATCCCAACACCTTGGCCCAAGTCGGGGAGGAGATAATAAATTACGCTGATTTTAACAAGGTTTACCAACCCGCAATGGACAAGCTTTACAACGCGAAGGAGGAAAGTCCCAACCCGTCCGAAATCAAAAAACTTAAGGAACAGGTTCTCGAAAAGCTTGTTGACGAAGCTGTTTTAAGACAAGTCGCCCTCAAACTCGGCCTAAGCGTCCCAGACGATGAATTAATGGGATTTCTCCAGCATCAAAATTACTTTCTGAACGAAACCGGAAAATTTGACAAGAAAAAATACATGGAACTTCTTGAGGCCAATCACTTTAAACCCGAGGATTTCGAAAATTCTCAAAGACAGGATATTCTCCTTCAGAAAATCCGCTCGATACTCATGGATGGTGTTCTTTTCACGAATGAGGATTTAAAAAATTTCGCCGTTTTTCTCGGCCGCGACCTTAAGGCCGTTTATGTTTCAATTGATCCGGAAAAATATGAGAAAAAAATCCAGCCTTCATCCCCGGATTTAAAGGCTTATTATGAAAATAACAAAAACCGTTATGATCACGTGGAAAGGGCGAAAGTCCGCCACATCCTGATCAACCTTCAGGGTAACGAAAGCACGGTCGACCAGGAAAAGGCGAAAAAAAACCTGGAACAATACCGAAATGAAATCCTCGCGAAGAAGAAGTCCACGTTTGAGGAAACCGCGAAGAAATTCTCACAGGACGGCGGATCCAAGGATAAAGGCGGCGAGCTCGGTTGGATCTCCCGAAACGGAATGGGCAAGGATTTCAAGGAATTCGAGGACGCGGTTTTTAGGATGAAAAAAGGCGAGATTTCCCAGCCTGTTAAAACCAAATTCGGTTACCACCTCGTCCAATTGGAAGATCACGAGAAGGAGTATAAAAGCGTTTTTGAGGAAGTTAAAACCAAGGTGCTGAAGCAATACCAAAAAGAAAAAGCAACACAACAAATCATCAACCTTTCAGAACAATTGGTCGAAAAATTGAAAAACAAGGAAGACCTCATAAAGGCAGCGGATTCCCTGGCTCTGGAAGTAACCTCCACCTCATGGTTTACCCGCGATTCAGGTATTCCAATGCTGAAGGATTCAAAGGAGCTCTCCGGGGAGTTGGCTACCCTTTATCCCAATCAATGGAAGGGACCTTTGGAATTGGATCAAACGGAATATTTTTTTCAACTCACGGATGCACGCGAGAACAAGGTGGAGGCGGAAAACTCTTTGCGGGACGACCCGGGGATAGAGCGAAAGCTATTGTCTTTCCGGCAGGATATTTGGCTAAAGGATTACTTGGCCGACCAGCGGAAAAAGCTAAGGGTGAAAACTTTTCTCAACAGTTAATCCCACCGGACACATTTTAAGCAGGAAAACTTAAAGTTGTTTTAATACCCAATCAACAGGCAAACCCATGATGTTGAAGTAACTACCTTCCCAACCCGTTATCCATTTCCTCGCGGTTCCCTGAATGTCATAAGCCCCCGCCTTGTCGTAGGGTTCCCGCGTCGCTAGATAGGCGCTTATGTCCCAAACGGTTAAAGGTTTAAAAAACACCCTGGTCCTTTCAACATAAACCCTGGCCTTTCTTTTTCCCGGCCCCACCAAAGCCACTCCTGTCCAAACTTCATGACCGCGTCCGCCCAAGGTTTTTAGCATGTTACGGGCTTCGTAACGGCTCCGGGGCTTTCCGAAAATCTTACTTCCCAAAGCCACCACGGTATCCGCCGCCAAGACCCTGGACCCGGGTTTTCGTTTTGAAACCGCCAATGCCTTCTTTAAAGCCAGCCTTCGAACCATGTCTTGAGGGGATTCGCCTTGGATAAAATCCTCCTCAACCTCAACAGGTTTTATGACCCGAAAGGAAACTCCAAAATGTTTAAGTATCTTTTTGCGTCGGGGTGATTGGGAGGCGAGAACGAGGGGTGATTTCATTTGGTTTTTCGATTTCCGATGAGGGATGTTCTTTACACAGGCGGTTAATAGAACCTTTTCAGCGGGTAAAGCCTAACGAATTTTATGGTCGCTCGGGGTTGTCACCAGGATCTTCAACTCCCGGATGGCTTCTTGGGCCGCGATTTGCTCGGCTTCCTTCTTGTTTTTTCCAATTCCCGTGGCGATGGTTTTACCGTTTACAGTGCAGGAAGTCTCGAAGTTGCGGTTGTGATCGGGTCCCCATTCCCTGATGATCTCATAACGAGGGGCGAGCTTTTGGGTCTTTTGAAAATATTCCTGCAAAAGCGTTTTATAGTCCTTTTCCATCCGGCCCGAAAAAACATTGTCTACATCCTCACGCAGAAAACTTAAAATCAGTTTGCCCGCGGCGGAAAGTCCTCCCACCAGGTAAACGGCGCCGATGACCGCTTCCAGGGCGTCCGCCAACAATCCCGGCCGGACCCTTCCCCCCGATTTTTCCTCACCCTTCCCCAAAAGAAGGAAGTCCCCCAGGTTTAAGCCCTTCGCCTTTTCACTCAGGACCTGGGCGCTGACGATAACGCTTTTCACCTTGGAGAGGCCTCCTTCGGTGACCTCCGGATAGGATTCGAAAACATGCTGGCTGATGACCAACCCCAGGACCGAATCCCCGAGAAATTCCAGTTTTTCGTTGTTGTAACTGGGGTTCATCTTGCGTTCGTGGGTATAGGATTTGTGGGTCAGGGCTTCATTGAGGTATTGGCCGTCGCCCAGGGGAATTTGAAGCGCCTTGGCGAACCTTTTTAATTGGTCAAGGCGGGCCTTATCAAGGTCCGCCTCAACCTTGGGAGAGCCTTGTTTTTTTTTAGGAATTAAATTTTTGAACAATGAGAGAGACATTATGGCCGCCAAACCCTAGGGAGTTGGAAAGACAAACATTGACCGGTTTGACCCGCTTCTGGTTGGGAATGTAATCCAGATCGCAATCGGGATCGGGAAATTCCTGGTTGATGGTGGGGGGCATGACGCCATCCTGGATGGCCAAAACACAGGCGATGAACTCGATTCCGCCCGCGGCGCCCAGCAGATGACCGGTGGTGGACTTGGTGGAGGATATGGCGACCTTCCGGGAATGTTCCTGGAAAACGGTCTTGATGGCCATGGTTTCGAATTTGTCGTTATAAGGGGTGGAAGTGCCGTGCGCGTTGATGTAATCAATCATTTCAGGTTTTAGTTTGGCGTCTTTCAAGGCCAGAGCCATCGCCCGGGCCGCGCCCTCCCCGTTTTCAGCGGGGGTCGTCATGTGGTAGGCGTCCGAGGTCATTCCGTAGCCGGAAATCTCGGCGTAAATCCGCGCCCCGCGGGCTTGGGCGTGCTCCAGGGATTCCAAAACCACGATTCCGGCTCCCTCGCCCATCACAAAGCCGCATCGGTTTTTGTCAAAAGGCCGGCTGCCTTGGGCCGGGTTCTCGTTAAAGTCCATGCAGAGGGCGTGCATGTTGCTGAAACCGGCGTATCCGAGTTCGGTAATGCAGGCCTCGGTTCCGCCGGCGATGACCACATCCGCCTCGCCCTTCTGGATCCACCGCATGGCTTCGCCGATTCCATGGGCGCCCGAGGCGCAGGCGGAAACCGTCGCGGTATTGGGGCCCTGGGCCTGGAGATAAATGGAAGTCATTCCGGAAGCCATGTTGATGATCATCATGGGAATGAGGAAGGGGGAAACGCGGTCAGGGCCCTTTTCAATGAGACGCGCGTGCTGCTCGACCAAAACCGGGAGGCCGCCTATCCCGGAGCCGATTAAAACCCCAACCCGGGTCTTGTCTTCCTTCGTCATGTCGAGTTTTGCGTCGGCGGCGGCCTGAAGGCTGGCCGCGACGGCGAATTGGACGAAATAATCCATTTTTTTGACGTCGCGTTTTTCAATGCCGAACTGGACCGGGTCAAAGTTCTTGACCTCGCCGCCGATCTTGCTGGCCACGCGCGAGGGGTCAAAACGGGTGATGATGCCGATCCCGCTTTTTCCGTCGCAAATGTTTTTGAAAAAATCGCCTGGATTATTTCCGTTGGGCGTGATGGCTCCCATTCCGGTTACAACGACACGTTTCAAGGATCCTCCCGAAAAAGGAACAGAATTATTCAGACGCTTTCGACTTGATGTAATTGATGGCGTCGCCGACGGACTTGATCTTTTCGGCGTCCTCATCGGGAATTTCGAGGTCGAATTCTTCCTCGAACGCCATGACCAACTCAACCGTATCCAGCGAGTCGGCGCCAAGATCATCGATAAAGGAAGCCTCAGGTTTCACCTGGTCAA
>JAHFCG010000100.1 GCA_023249615.1 candidate division FCPU426 bacterium
TCCGGCACCCCTTTCGAAAAGGAAATTCGATCCGTTTTCCACCAGGCTGGTTTCTACGAGGCCGTCAATTCCACCTTTCTTCCTGCGAATTTTCCGCAAAAACTGAAATTAAGCGAAAACCATCCGCTTCGTGGTTTTCAGGAGGTTGCTAACCCCATCGCGGATGACCAAAGGATCTTGCGGCCCACCCTGCTTCCCTCCCTTTTAACCAATGTTCAATTAAACTTGGCCCGCCAGCAGGACAGTGTTTCCCTTTATGAATTCAACAAGGTTTTCACCCTTAACCCCGGGGGCCATCCCCTCGAGCGTTTTCAGGCCGTGGCGATCCTCGCGGGGTCAGCCCCAAGCACTGGTTGGTATTCTTCCGAAAGAAAAACGGATTTCTTTGATATTAAAGGCCTGGCCGAAAACCTTCTGACCGACTGCGGGCTGGAGGGGATTCAATGGGAATTTGGTTGTTTGGAAAACCCCTATTTAGCCCCCCAAAGTTTCTCAGTCAAAAACCAAAAGGGGGCGGTCATCCTTCGCGGAGGGGCTTTAAATCCCAAAGCCTTGAAGGAATTTGATATTTCGGCCCCCTGTTTCGCCCTTGAAATTGAAATGGAGGCCTTGGCCGGGACCAACCAACCGAGACGCAGTTTTGTTCCGCTTCCAAAGTTTCCCGCCGCTTGGAGAGACATTGCCCTGGTGGTTCCGGATGGTGTATCCTCTGCTCAGGTGCTGGAGGTTATTGAGGCTCAGGGCAAGCCTGAGTTGCGGAAAGTCCACCTTTTTGACCTCTACCGCGGACCCAACGTGGCCGCGGGATCCCGAAGCCTTGCTTTTCGTTTGCATTTCCAAAACGAGGAACGCACCTTGAACGACGCGGAAGTTACGGAACGGGTTTCCAAAATCGTGGATCATTTGAAATCGAGGTTCTCCATTGCCCTCAGATGATTTGTTCCCCTCAACCAAAGACCCCAAAATTCAGTGGGAAGGCCTGGAAAAGCGCATTAACGGCCTTTTGGAGGGCATCGTTAAGCTCCGCAACGCCAACGGCCAGCTGATGAAGGAAAACCTCCAGTTGCAAAACCAGCTGAAGGAAACTGGCGGGGCCAATAACAACGGTTCCTCGGAGGAACTCCAGAAACTCCGCAAACAATATGACGAGGCCATTCAGGACCTCAAGCAGGTCAAAAACAACCTGCAGCGTGTCGAAGCCCTAACCAAGGAACTAAAACTTGAGGAATAACCAAAAATCATGGAACCACCAAGGGCACCAAGTTCACCAAAGAAGCAAAAAAATTAAGATTGAATTGGTTTTCTCACATCTTGTTTTCCGTTGTTCTTGGTGACCTTGGCGCCCTTCGTGGTTAAAATCGCGGTTCGAGGTTTTAAATGAGCGATAAAAAATCCGTAACGGTCAATATTTACGGGAACGAATACACGCTGAAGGGCGAGGCGGATCCACAGTACATCGCCGACCTGGCCAGGTTTGTCGACTCCAAGATGACGGAAATCGGCAAAAAATCATCCGCTCCCGCGGCCAAGGTCGCCATCCTGGCCTCCATGAATATCGCCGATGAGCTTCACCGCCTTGAAAAAATCAAAGCCGAGAACCTCAAACTGATTGAGACCCTTGAAAAAAACCTGTTGGAAATGAAAAAATCCTCTGACGGTTCCCTCAAACATACCCTCGAGTTGAAGGAAAACGTCGACAAGTTCAAGGCCGAAGCCGCTGAAAACAGGAAAAAGGCCGATGAATCAACCGCCGAGGCCGCCAAGGTCAAAAAAGAACTGGAAACCGCGGCCAAGCAGGCGGGCGATCTCAAACCTGAAATAGAAAAAGCCCAAAATCAACTACACTCCGCCAAACAAAAAGCGGAGGACCTTTTCAAAGAGGCAGAAAAATACAAAGGTGAACTTCAGGGTTTGAGGCCCCAATTGGAGAAGGTAAAGGAGGATCTCGAGGCGGCAGAGGGTTTAAACGATGAAGCCCAGGCTGAAATTAAGGACCTTAAATCCAAGAATGATTACACCAACGCCGAGCTGAAGAAAATCAAGGAAGAGCTGGAAACCGTCAAGAAAATACCGCCTCCTCCGCCGGAACCCCCGCCCCAAAAGGCTGTGGAGAATTTCCTGCCCACCGAGGAAAAACTTCAGGCCATCTTCAGGAAAATCGACGCAATTTTAGAATAAATCCTCACCACAAAGTTCACGAAGTCCACAAAGTACGAAATTTCAACAAAGTGATTCGGGGTTTACCTCGCGGTCTTCGTGTACTTCGTGGTGAGAGTTTTTACTCGATTTTGACCGGTTTGACCTGCCATATGTCGTCGCAGTATTCCTGAATGGACCGGTCCGAGGAAAATTTTCCCATTCGCGCGACGTTAAGAATGGCCATTTTCGTCCACTTCTCCTGATCGCGGTAAACCTCGGAAACCCTGTCCTGGCACTCCACATAGGCGTCGAAATCCGCCATCAACATATACTCGTCATGGTTCATCAGGGTGTCATAAATGGGTTTAAAGAGATCCGGATTTTCAGGCGAGAAAAAGCCGCTGGCAATCAAATCCATGACGCCTTTTAATTCCGAGGACTTTTCGTAAAACTCCTTCGGATTATAACCGTCTTTTCGGAGACGGGAAACCTCGTCGGACTTCAAACCAAAGATGAAAATATTCTCCTCCCCAACCTCTTCCTTGATTTCGATGTTGGCCCCATCCAGCGTTCCTATGGTCAGAGCCCCATTCAAGGCGAATTTCATGTTGCCGGTACCCGACGCTTCCTTTCCAGCGGTGGAAATTTGCTCGGAAAGATCGGTCGCGGGAATGATTTTTTCCGCAAGGGAAACCCGGTAATTCGGGAGAAAAACCACCATCAACTTGCCCTTGATTTGGGGATCCTGGTTCACCACCTCGGCGATGGAACTGATGAACTTGATGATAAGTTTCGCCTGGTAGTAGCCGGGGGCGGCCTTGCCGCCGAAAAGGACCGTTCGGGGAACAAAGTCCCCCTTGGGATCGGCCTTGATCCTCTTATAAAGGGCGATGACGTGAAGGGCGTTTAAAAGCTGGCGTTTGTATTCATGGATCCGTTTGACTTGAACATCAAAAATGGAATTGGTATTAACCGCCAGCCTCTGCTCGGCGGCGATCAACCCCACCAGTTTTTCCTTGTTAAATTCCTTAACTTCCCGCCATTCCTCCTGGAATTTAATTTCGTCCGCGAATTTTTCAAGTTTCTTCAACTGGGTTAAATCCGTAACCCACTTGTCCCCAATCCGGGAAGTGATCAATTGGGAAAGTCCCGGATTGCATTTCTTGAGCCACCGTCTTTGGGTAATGCCGTTGGTCTTGTTATTGAATTTCTCGGGAAAAATATCATAAAAATCAGGAACGACATTGCTTTTCAAAAGCTCGGTGTGAAGGGCGGAAACGCCGTTGACCGAATGGCTTCCCACAATGGCCAAATGCGCCATACGCAGGTGGGGGTCGGTACCCTCCTCGAATATGGACATCCGCCGGAGGCGTTCGTTATCCCCCGGATATTTCAGGCTCACTTCCTTCAAGAACCGCGCGTTGATTTCCTGAATGATTAGAAGGTGGCGGGGAAAGAGCCTTCCAAAAAGGGACAGGGGCCATTTTTCGAGGGCTTCCGGCAAAAGAGTATGGTTGGTGTATCCAAAAATCGCCTTGGTCATTTTCCAGGCTGATTCCCATTCAATTCCCTCCACATCCAGCATCAACCTCATGAATTCCGGGATGGCAATGGTGGGGTGGGTGTCGTTCAACTGAATGGCCGCGGCGTCGGGGAGGGCCTTCAAATCCATGTGCTCCCGGCGGAAACGTCTCAGGATGTCCTGAATCGAGGCGGAAACAAAAAAGTACTGCTGTTTGAGACGGAGTTCACGGCCTTCGGGGCTGTTATCGTTCGGGTAAAGAACCTTGGAAATGGATTCGGATTCGGTTTTCTTGGAGGTGGCGGCGAAATAATTTCCCTTGTTAAAGAAGTCCAGGTCGAATTCCTCGGTGGCTTTGGCCGACCAGAGGCGGAGGTTGTTGACGGTTTTATTCCCATACCCCGGAATGGGGGTGTCATAGGCCATCGCCAGAACGTCCTCGGTATCAATCCACTCGAAAACCTGTTTTCCATGGCGGTTGGTCCGCTGGACCACCTTCCCGCCAAACTTGATTCGATAGGTATATTCCGGGCGGTTCACCTCCCAAGGGTGCTGGTGGCTAAGCCATTCATCCGGCTCTTCCACCTGGTAACCCCGGACAATTTTTTGGCGAAAAATCCCGTAGTCATACCGGATACCGTAGCCATAGGCGGGAATTTGAAGGGTCGAGAGGGAATCCATAAAACAAGCCGCCAACCGGCCCAAACCTCCATTACCAAGGCCCGCGTCAATTTCAGCCTCCCGAAGTTCCTCCAGTGTCAACCCGAGATCCTCAAGCGCCTTGGAAACTCCATCCAAAACTCCCAGATTGATGATGGAGTTTCCCAGGGTCCGGCCCATTAAAAACTCAAGAGAAAAGTAATAGACCCTTTTAACCTTTTTGTCCCGGTAGGTTTTCTGGGTGGACACCCAGTTTTCAACCAGACGGTCGAGGATGGTATAAGCGAGGCTTAAGTACCGGTCGTAATCGGTGGCGGTGTTGGGTTCCTTGACCAGGCGGTATTTCAAATTTTCCCTGAAGGAAAGTTTGAGGTCGTCCGAACGGAGGCCCTTGTGCATTTCAAATTCAGCGGTGGTCTTTGAAGTTTGTTCCGAACGGGGTTTAACACTCTTTAACTTGGCGGTTTTGGAGCCGTTAGTTTTTGCCATGTTCATCCTTGATTTCATATTCCGCGTCAATCGTCATTGCGTCCGATTCACCCATGATACGTTCCGGTGTTTTTGAGGTCGGATGACCCAACAACGGTCGGTTCCGGGAGGGCAGAAATAAACGAAAAATCGAAAAACCTACCGCCAAAACAGTCAACCCAGCCGCGAGCATAAGGGCGAAAGGAATCAGCGCCAAAATGATCAAAACCAGAAGAGGACCCAGCCAGGGCGGCATTTGAAATGTTTGAAACTGAAACCTCGTCACCTGAAACCTCCCCGAGAACAAAATGCATTTTCTTATAGTCCAGCCTTTTTCTCAACTAGTGATTTTTTTGGTTTTGTCAAGATTGAAGCTTTTTCGGGAAAATCAGCCGTCCGAACTTAACTTGACAACCCCGGTTCCCCACCTAAAATATTTTTGAGCCTACTGCGGTGTTCGAACTTGGGATGGGAAATTTTGAGCCACAAACCAATAAACGGGTGCTCATAAACCAATCGGGGATAGTCTTCTTCGGAAGCAGATGAACCGCTTGCGCGAGTACCCACCTGATTACGGTCAGGCCTCAAAAGAGTACCTTTTCAAACGGCACAGGTGGGGGCTTAATTTTTTTCCGCAGGGAAAAAATTGGAGCAATAGCGCATTCGAAAATCGAGCAATTGAATATACCCATGCGAAATTGCGGTCAGCTTTTAATTGTTCAAATACTCGGTTTATTCCGTTTCTTCAGACTGCAAATCCCCCATTCCTAATTGTGGTTTCGTTGTTTATCATAGCCCCATGGACTTATTTGATTCCGCGGTTGAAGAATCCAATTCCCGTCCCTTGGCCATCCGAATGTCTCCCCGAACCCTTGAGGATTATGTCGGCCAGGAGCATTTGCTCGGTCCCGGAAAACTTTTGCGCCGGCTCCTTGAATCGGGCCGGATTGTTTCCCTGATCCTTTACGGACCCCCCGGTACCGGCAAAACAGCCTTTGCCCGCCTGGTCGCAAGACGCACCAAAAGCAGGTTCAAGGCTCTTAACGCTGTTACCTCCGGACTGGCGGACCTGCGAAAAGAATTTGACGAAGCCTCGGAAGCTAAAAAGCTGTACCAACAAACCACGATTCTTTTTCTGGATGAAATCCATCATTTTAATAAAAGCCAGCAGGATGCCCTTCTTCCGCATCTGGAACAGGGATTTATTATTTTGGTTGGCGCGACCACCCAAAATCCCTTTTTCGCCCTTAACTCCGCCCTCCTTTCCCGTTCCCGTGTTTGCGAATTGCACCCATTATCCGAAAATAATCTTTCCATCATTTTGGATCGGGCCCTCGGGGATCCTCAAAAAGGGTTAGGAAATTACAATGTTTCTTTATCTCCGGAGGCCAGGACGCATTTGTTAAAGGCCGCCTCAGGCGACGCGCGGACCCTCTTGAACGCCCTGGAGGTCGGGGTTCTCACCACCCCGCTGGACGAAAAGGGTTCCATTCCCTTTGATTTGGAGGTGGCCCAGGAATCCATTCAAAAGAAATTAGTTCAATATGATTCCGCGGGCGACCAGCACTACGACACCATTTCCGCTTTCATCAAAAGTATCCGCGGTTCCGATCCGGACGCGGCCCTCTACTGGCTCGCCAAAATGCTTTACGCGGGCGAGGATCCCCGCTTCATCGCCCGCCGTCTGGTCATTTCCTCGGCTGAGGACGTTGGCAACGCCGACCCGCAGGGTCTGGCGGTCGCGGTGGCGGCTCAACAGGCTTTGGAGTTCATCGGACTGCCCGAAGGACGAATCCCGCTCGCCCAGGCCACCGTTTATTTGGCCTGCGCCCCCAAAAGCAACGCCTCCTACATGGGGTTGGAAAACGCCACGTCGGATTTGAAAAAAGAAAGCACCAAGGAAGTGCCTACCCACTTGAAGGGCGCTCATTATCCCGGCGCCAAGGTTTTGGGACATGGTCAGGGTTACCAATACGCGCATGACCATCCCGACCATTACGTCAATCAAGAATACGTTCCTGGCTCTCCAAAATATTACTTCCCTTCCAATTTGGGTTATGAGGTGAAAATTAAAGCCTGGCTTGACCATCTTCAAAAAATGGATAAAAGCTCTCCCGCCTCCCAAAAAGGTATTTCATGAAGCCTCCGGCCAAAGCCTCGTCCTATGACGCCAAAAACCTCCTGCGTGAAAAACTAAAAATAATCCGCTCCCAGGTAACCCCGGTAATGGCTGAGGCCGCCTCCCAAAAAGCCTGGACCTTTCTTTGTTGCTTGCCGGAATTTAAAAGGGCAAAGGGAATCGGCGCCTTTGCCTCAACACCCCATGAAATCAACACCTATCCCCTGCTGGAGGCCAGTTTGGAATCCGGGAAAAACCTTTTTCTTCCCCGTTTATCGAAGGATCAGAGCCATTTTGATTTTTATCCCATCAGTGATTTAAAAAATTTGTCGACAGGCCCCCATGGTATTCCTGAGCCGACGGGTGCCCATCCGGCCGATTGGAACGAATTGGACCTAGTGTTGGTACCCGGATTGGGCTTCGACTTAAAGGGCAATCGGCTTGGATACGGGAAAGGTTTTTACGACCAGGTCCTTCCCCGCTTGAAGAAAACCTGTCTGACGATCGGCCTGGCTTTTTCCTTTCAAATCGTGGACCAAGTTCCAGTTACCCCATCTGACTTTCCCGTTCGGTCCCTTTTGACGGAAAAGGGTTTCCAATCCTGCGAGTCGTAACCCGATAAAATTTGCTTTTGACCCTGTTTTTGTTTAATCTCGTGAACCAAATCTCCTCCAAAGGCCTAAAATGAACATCCTTATTATCGGCGACATTATCGGCAAGCCGGGACGTCACGCGGTCCACAATTGCATGAGCCGTATCAAGGCCGATTTTTCCATCGATTTTGTAATCGCCAACGGGGAAAACCTGGCCAATGGAACGGGCATTCAGCCTGATTCATTCCGGAACCTGGTCGAAACCGGAGTGGATGTGGTCACAAGCGGAAACCACATTTGGTCTAAGAAAGAGGTTAGGGAAATCCTCGGAAAAGACCCGCGCCTTTTGAGGCCGCACAATTACCCTCCTGAAAACCCCGGAACCGGTTTGGGTATTTTCGATTGCAAGGGAACCACCATCGCGGTCCTGAATTTAATGGGCAGGGTGTTCATGTATCCCATTGACTGCCCCTTTAAAACCGCCGACAAGGCCATTGAACAGCTTCAGGGAAAAGCCAAAATCATCATCGTGGATATGCATTGCGAAGCCACGAGCGAAAAGAGGGCCATGGGATGGTACCTGAATGGCAGGGTTAGTTCCGTTACCGGAAGCCACACTCATGTCATGACAGCGGATGAGGAAATACTGCCAGGCGGAACGGCTTATTTAACGGATATCGGAATGTCGGGCTCGCCCAATTCGGTTATCGGGATGAAGCAACAGCAGGTTCTTTCCAGATTCTTGACGGGCGCGCCTTCCCGTTTTGAAGTTTCCGAGGAACTTCCCTATCTTTTTCAGGCGGTGGTGATTTCGGTGGACAAGGAAACAGGCAAAGCCACCAAAATTGAACGGGTCAGGCAAACGGTAAATTAATTTGCGCCGGATTTTGGGGGGGCCGAGGTTGACGGCGCGGTGCCTGACGAGTCATCCGAAGCGGTTGGAGTTACTTCAGTTATTGAATTCGTTTTCGGATGAACCTTCGTTTTTAAAGCGGCTTTTTTCTCCCGTGCCACCTGGGCCTTTAACTTTTTGTAATAGGCTTTCGCCGATTTAGTGTCCGGATCAATGGCCAATGCTTTCCGATACTTATCCAAGGCCTTTAGGTTGTGATCTTTCACTTTGTGGGCGTGAAATTGGTAAATCACTCCCATCGTGGCGTAGGTTTCCGCATAATAATAGGATGCCCCATGAATTTCCCTGGAGGCCAGTGATTTCTTCAGCAATTTGAGCGACAGGGCATAATTTTTTCCAAGAAAGGCTTTCATTCCCAGCTTGTAATATTTTTTGACCCCGGCGAGTGTGGTGACCGGTGCTGATTCAATCACGATGGTCGCGGCCTGGGACTCGGACACAATAGGTGTTGGAATCGGGGTCCAATTGACAGTTGGTGTGGGGCCGACCGTGCCGGCGGATTTCGGAGTTGGGTTTTGTTTTTCGGGCTGTTTTGCCGGCGGGTTTTCAGGAGCCCTGCCCCCGGATGATTGGGATTGGAAAAACCCTTCCTTAAACCCAAAAGACATGCTCAAACCGTAACGAATATCCACAAACTGGAAATTATTGGGTGGCTGGAGCCAATGGCTGCCAACGGCGAGGTCAAAGAAAATGGGCCCCGCGATTGAAACCCTACTTCCGATTCCCGCCTTAAGTTGCACGGGCCCCTGCCAGGCCCCTGCCGATGCCAAATTGAGCCCCGCGCCCCCGTAAATATAGGGCGAGAACCTTCGCCTTTCGTTTTCCATCGGAAAAAAACGGCCCTCAAGATTAAACATGGGCACCGTCAGGGTGGAACCACCCGAAAAGGAAGCCTGTTCAAAACCCAACCCAATGGAGGTATATGTAGTCGCCTGCCATTCGGCGAGAGCGTTGAACCCCATTCCATTCGCCGAAGGAACCGCCAAAGCGGGAGGATCCACCGGCGACCCGTAAAGCCCAAAGAAGGTCAGGGAAACAGGGGAAATTTCCGCCCGGCTGATCGAAACACCCAGCAAAAAAAGGAAGACGGAAAAAAAACGAACCAGGTTAACCAAATTTATTTCCTTTTCTTCTTCAAAAGTTTTTTTACCTGTTTAAGGTGTTTTTTTGCGGTGGGGTTGTCATATTCATATGCGAGCGCTTTTTTGTAATAACCATAAGCTGTTTTGTATCGAATGATATGGTATTGATAAATGATCCCCAGCGTGGCGTAAGCCTCCGAGTAGTAGTAATTTGGGGTGTGTTTATCTTTCATTTTTACGGCTTTGGTCAAATATTTAATCGCGTCGTCGTATCTTTTTTCTTTATTGGCTTTTATTCCAGCCTCATAAAAGTTTTTCATTTTCCAGGTGCCCCGGACAACAACGGGTTGGGATTCTTCCTCCCCTGCCGCGACTTCCTTTTCGACAGGTTCATTTTCCGGGGTGGGTGTCAGGGTTGGGGGATTGTCGATTGGGCCAGAGGCCTTTTTCATCTGGGTGAAGGTTGCCGTGGGGGTAAAAACCGGCTGTTTGTGGGAAGCATTCGCTGGAGTGGGTGTGTGCTTCACCACCGGGGTTGAGGTTGGCTTGGCGGCCTCATCCAAATCAATTTCGATTTCGGAAAAAACATTGGTTGTGCCGGAAAGGAAAAGAAGGACCAGGGTTGAAAATTGAATCAAAAAACCGGCTGATGTTAAAGGTTGTTTTTTCAAGTCTTCCTCCTTGAGCTCCCTAGAAGTTTAACAAGTTTTTGAGATTTCTTCCAAACTTTCCCCGGCCGATTTGACGATTTTTTTCAGGTGATCCCCGGTCAGGGGCGCGGAAAAGAACATGGTTTCAAATTGGGAGGGCGGAAGATAGACCCCTCTTTGAACCATCGCCCAAAAAAACCTTGAAAACATCTTTCGGTCGCAGTTCTTGGCATCCGAGTAATTCAACACGGGTTTTCCGCAAAAAAATAAAGTGGCCATACTTCCCACTCTTTGAAAAACCGCCCGTACCCCTGATTTCTGAATGGCCCGCTTAATTCCTTCCTCTACAAACCCAGAGGATTCCTCGAGTGTCCGGTAGA
>JAHFCG010000216.1 GCA_023249615.1 candidate division FCPU426 bacterium
GATTCCTCAACCCCCACATTGACGAGGACCCCCACCAACAGTCCAACGGAAACCCCTTCCCCCGCCTCATCCAATACCGCCACCGAGACCCCCACGCCCACCTCCACCAGGACCGCCACTGATTCCCCGACGGAAACCTGGACCATTTCACCCACCAACACCGCGACGGTTACCCCGACCTCCACGGCCACCCGCACTCCGACTGAGAGTCCTACCAACACCACGAGCAATACCGCCACCAACAGCCCCACGCCAACCGTGACCAAAACCTTCACCACGACTTTTACCGATACCCCGACACCCACCGCCAGCAACACCGCCACGGATTCTCCGACCAAAACCTGGACAATGACCTTCACCCATACCGCAACTTCCACACCCACGAACACCCCGACGAACACCCCAACCCTTAGTCCCACCCCCACATCCACCAATACCCCGACCAATACCTTTACAAACACCTACACCTTCACGCCCACGCCGAACGTTGACATTACGAAGGATTCCTCCGAAAAAATCGCCAAAGCCGGCGATATCATTACCTACACCCTTACCCTGAACGTGACCACTGCTTCGGCAAACCTGGTGACGGTAACCGACGTCCTTCCCGACCATTTGACGTTCGTGGCTTTTGGACCCGTGCCCCTGGGCGGTGTGACAAACTATGACCCGATTACCAAAACCATCACCATCTCGCTGGGAACCCTCGGGAACGGGGTTTATACCCTTACCTACCAGGCCCAGGTTGACAGCTACGTTCAGGAAGGAGCCACTCTGGTCAATAACGCCCAGTTAAATTACGCTGGGTTGACGATCCCCAAACAGGCTTCCGTGGTTGTGACAATGGCCACCACTTACATGGTTCATGTGGCTGTTTACAATGAGGCGGGGGAATTGGTGAAGGAAATCTGGACCCAACAGCTGTCCGAGGAAATCACCAGCTTCGATCTTGTGAAGCAGGCTTTAATCTCAAGCCTTCACGACCAGGTTTTCGTGGACTACAAAGGCGTGAAAATCGGGACCTGGGACGGCACCAACAAGAACGGGGATCCCGTTTCGAACGGGAAGTACTTCGTGAAGGTGGATAACGTGGATCCGTTCGGGGTCATCAACAGCGTTTCCCAATTGGTCATGGTGAGCCGGACAATCGTGAAGGTCTCCGTGAATATTTACAACGAGGCGGGAGAGGTGGTCCGCCATCTTTACAGCTATATGGACGACCCCAGCGGCAATTCCCTGACGGGCGCCCAGCTTTCCACCAACGTGATCCGGCCTTCGGTGACCGGCGCGGCCGGAAGCACGGTTTCCATTATCGCTGCGAATGGAACGACCCTGATCTGGGATGGGAAAAGCGATACGGGCGCTGTCGTGACCAATGGCCGCTACCTGGTGGAAATTCGCGCCACGGACGGGAAGGGAGCCGAACAGGTGGTTGCCATGGGCATCCTGGTTCAATCGGCCAATGACCCCATCACCGACGGCAAGGTTTTCGCCATGCCCAATATCCTCAATAACGGCATGACAACCACGACCTTAAAGGTAAACTCACTCCTCCCCTATACACTTACCGCGAAACTTTATGACGTCGCGGGTGAGTTGTTGTTCACGAGGACTGGTACCAACGGAACCAATCAGGTCGCCCTCGACCTGTCGCCTCTGGCCAGCGGCCTTTACTTCGTCGTGACGGAACTTGTGGATGCCCAGGGCGGGTTCGCGGGCAGGCAGGTGAGCCAAATCATCATTCAGCACTGACCGATCCAACCCTCCGGATTTTTTGAACAATTTGTGAACCGTGTTGTCCCCCAAAAGCCATAAAATTCAATCAAGCCCACCTGACAAAAATTCATCACCAACCCATTCCCAGATTTAAAATTTCCCTGAAAAGCACCAAAAACCCGGTTGCAATTTGACAATTTTGGAGTATCTTTAGCTAATCTAGGTAAACCAATAACCCGCTTCATTTCAGGCCTAATAAGCCGCCATTTACAAAAACTTTTTACCTCTTCTTACAACGCCAAAAAAATCGTTTCTAAATTAAGGTTAAGGGAGAGTGTTATGGCTGAAAAAATCAATGGTTTTCCTGCGGCCAAATTTCCACCCCTCCTGATTGATTCCAAAAATTCCCTCCAAAAGACCCTCTTTTTCCTTCTGCCCACAGTTCTTTTTTTCTTTTCCTGTTTTATAAATTCAGCCTCCGCAATTCCTCCTACCTATCCTGTCGCCTCCGAGGATGATTTGGGCGGCGCGGTGGATAGCATTAATCTCGGCGCGACTCCGGCTAATATTCTTTTTAATACCAATTCCTTGGATCTCATCAACCTGACGATTGACCCCTCCTTGAATACCCTCCTATATGACGTAAAACTTTTTGACGGAACCGGCAATGGTTATCTCTATATATACCATTCCGGCCAGGGCAATAACCTGGGCCTGGGTTCGACCGCTTTATTCGAAATTAGTTCCAACTACACCCTTAACCTGAATGCCTCGGGTTATTTCGGCAATGACCTCTTGGGGAACGGGTATCCCGGCAATTCCTCCGCTCTCAATTCCGGGAGCCTCAACCTTGATACCAACGCGGGAGTCCATATTCAGGGAGGCACAGGTGATGCCGGGGTGGGGATCGCCGGCGCGGATAATTACGACTGGTCCTGGTTTGAGTCCTACGCCACCACAAGCGGCGGTAATGGAGGGAATTCAAATTTCGGTTCAACGGGCGGATCGGGAGGTGATGGGGCCGTGACCTCGGGGTCTGTTTCGCTTTCAAGCGGGGCCAATTTAAACGTTCTGGGCGGCGGCGGCTATTACGGCAATGTCACCGCCAATGGCGGGGCAGGGTTTAACTATGGATATTATGACGATCATTCCCTCGCCCAGGGTGGTGACGGCGGGTCCTTCAATCTCGGTAGTTTTGGGGGAAATGGAGGTTCCGCGAACGCCTCATTGGGAACCCTTGATTCAAATTCCTCAACCCTCAATTTTACGGGAGCCTCAGGAGCAAGCGCGGGGTCTGTGGGGATGGGCGGGGATGCCTATACTAATTACTATTCCACTTATTCCTCCTCGGTGGGGGGCCAGGGCGGTTCCAACAATAACGGGGGGACGGGCGGCACCGGCGGGGACGTCAATGCAAACTTGGGAAATGTTACTCAAAATTCGGCTTGGATGAACCTTACCCCCGGCGGCGGGGCTAACGGCGGCACGGTCGGAGGCGGGGGAAATGGCAGGGTGGATGGATATTCGGGAAATTCCTACGCTTATGGCGGCGATGGCGGTTCATCCAATAATGGCGGGGCTGGCGGAAACGGCGGGACCCTTAATGTTTCCTCAACCTCCAACTCGCTGGATAATT
>JAHFCG010000101.1 GCA_023249615.1 candidate division FCPU426 bacterium
AAACAGGCGGAGAAACCGCCGCTCCGATTTGGGCTGAGTTCATGAAGTCCGCGACAGCCGGAAAGCCCCCGAAGGATTTTGAACCCCCCAAAGGATCTGAGACCGAATTCGTGAAAAAGAAAATTTGTCTGGATACGGGCCTTGTTGCCAGCGCCCGCTGCCCCCGAACCAGGGATGAGGTTTTCAAGAAGGAAACAGCCCCCACCAAGCTTTGTAACATTCATTCGGGAGCGGGAGGCGGGCCTTCGGAGGATACAGCGGGAGGAACCTCGAACAATACTTCCACGGGCGGGGATATTTTGGAAATGGAAGCCCAGTCCGTCGTGAGGGCCGTTCCCACGGTTTCTTTAACCCCCGGTGCCGAGGAAGAACCAGTTCCCGAGGGCCAGGAAAAGAAACCCGCCACCGATAAGGAAGCCTATCCCGACGAGGGTTTCTAAACCTTCAGCTTCGCCCCTTTTTGCAAAGCCTCTTCCAAACTTAAACCAGAGTAATCCTGCGCCCTAAAGAACCGCCCGCTGATGCCGTCATCCAACAAGGCCGGTACCAATGATCCCGGAATGCAGGTTTCAACTTCGTTGGGAGCCTGCTGGCCCCCGAGGTCTGTTTTGAGCCAGCCCGGGTCCAACAGATTCATCATGACGCCTGTCCCTTTCAAGGAAGGAGCAAAATCCCTCACGAATTTATCCAACGCGCCTTTTGAGATTGAGTAAGCGATTAAGGCGGGCATATCCTGAATTCCAGAAGTTACATTGACGACCCTTCCCCATTTGCGGTCCAGCATGGGGGGAATCAGTTTGAAGCAAATTCTCGCGAGGCTGATAACATTGACCTCAAAACTTTGGCGGAAATCATCTGCCGTCGTTTCAAAAGGATTATTGCGGAATGGGGTCATGACCGCTGCGTTGTTGAAAACCATATCAATTTGACCAGCACCCTTTAAGGCCTGGGCAATGATGGCGTCCACCTGGGCCTGGTCGGAAAGCTCCCCGGCCACCTGAACCGCCTTAACCCCAAGGGCCTTCACTTCCTTCGCCAAACCCTCAGTGTGGCTGGTTTCCCGGCTGTGGAGAACCACGTTGGCCCCAAGCTTTGCCAGGGACAAAGCGATTTGTTTTCCCACTCCCCTGCTGGCTCCCGTTACCAGGGCCCATTTTCCTTTGGTCGATTCGATACTCATTTTGGTTCCTTTTGTGAAATTTCTAACTGCGGAAGAAGGTTTCTTACAAACTCCAAAACACTCAAAGCATTTTAAAAAAGCCACCCGCCTCAGATCAGGAAACCTACCGCGATAAAGGTTTCCAGCCTCTCATTTTTTAACCGACTATTAAAAATTACCCTTTTCAAGGATTTGGTGATCCCGCTAACGTCGTCACCACGCCATCAGCTGTAATTTTCCGAATCAGATTATTACAATCCGCAACGTAGACATTACCAACTTTATCCACGGCAATCCCACGAGGTCTGTAAAATGTTGCCTCGTCCCCTTTTCCATCAGAGAACCCTTTAGCGCCCGATCCAGCCAAAGTGATAACTAAACCCGTAGGCGCAATTTTCCGAATTTTATTGTTTTCTGAGTCTGCGACGTAAATATTTCCAGATAAATCTACAGCTATTTCAGAAGGGTAATTGAAAGAAGCGTGCGTTCCCAAACCATCGGTTGTTCCAGTAACACCAGCCGAACCTGCAAATGTTTTCACAACACCAACCGGGGTAATTTTATAGATCTGAAAAATACCATCCGAGGAATAAATGTTGCCAAAAGAATCCACGGCAACGTTACATGCATAATAAGTTGTTTGGCCAGTCCCGGGCTTATATTTATAATCCTCAAACCCGCCTGAACCAGGGAAAGTAGTCACCATACCCTTAGTGGTAATTTTTCGAATCATTCCTCCATCCGAAACATAAACGACACCTGAGGGATCCACCGCAACATCTAATGGATTTTGGAACAAAGCGGTATTTACCGGCCCATCTTTTGTGCCCTTCACCTCGGATTGGCCCGCTAGAGTCGTCACCAATCCCTCTCGTGTTATTTTTCGGACAATATAGTTAGCTGAATCCGCAACGTAAACATTACCAGATTTATCAACCGCAATTCCCCAGGGATTCCAAAACGAAGCGTCACTCCCGGTCCCATCGGTGTGGTGTCCAGAACCACCCCCAGCCAGAGTTGTCACCAGTCCGTCAGGTGTAATTTTCCGAATCAGAGCATTTCCCATATCCGCTACATAAACATTTCCAGAAGCATCAACTGCAACACTTGTCGGGTTGTAAAATGAAGCGGTCTTCCCGGCACCGTTGGCAGTCCGTTTAAGAACGGAGCCCAAATCCTCAAGCTGTTTCATACGTGCTTTGGTGAGCCAGGTCCGCCAAGAGTCACCTGAAACACTGGGATACCGCAAGGAACCGAATTTGACCCAAGCTTCCCGATAGGGAACCCATTTCAGTTGTACCGTTTTTACCTCCTCCGGCGTTACTGTTCCATACTGTAAATCTTTCAACTTCATGATACGGGAATATAAATCGTTTAAATCAAAATCAGATTTTTTAAAATCCTTACTTGTAAACTTAGGAAACTTTCCTTTTTCAAACCTCGATATTGCTTTTTGAAAATCTTTTTTTAACAAATCTTCTTCTTCAATCTCAAAAGCAGCTCGCCCAGTCCCTGAAAGGTCAACCTCGTTTCTTGATCTAGTAATAAAAAAATCATCCGCTGCCGTTTTCAATAACCCATAGGCGGTTTGCTGATCTTTAGGCCATTTTTCGATAATTGCATTTTCACGCGCGATCCTCTTGGCTTCTGCTTTCTTTTCTTCCCTAAAGGCACAATACCCCTGACCCATTCCGCTAGTTATGTAGTCACAAAGATCGAACGGCGCCACAACCCCTTTCTTCCAGTTGGCGTAAACAACCTTAATCGCGGCCCCCAATTCGGCGGGAACTTGTGAACCACGGATCACCAAATTCAAGACCAGTTCGGGGTCTGGTTTTCCAAATCGTCCACCCCTTGACGCCTCCTCGGCCAATTCCCAAATCCCGTATCCGCTGTCCTCATCTTTTGAAATTCCATATTTTTTGATAAAAACGTCCGCGTCAAAACCTTTTGGTTCGGCACACCTTTTTAGTATCTCAACGGTACCTTCTTCATCGAAAAGTTTCAGATTGGGATTGACCTTCTTCGCGGTGTCATAAAGGGCCAGGGCCTTTTGTGGGTCTGCTCTTCTAAGGCTATCCGCGCGAAAAACCAAACGCTCAATGGCATAACTCAAGGCCTCGGCATGACCCATTTTGGCTGCTTCGACATAGTGAAATAAACCTTCTCCATCTGGCAGAACAAATTTATAGCCAAGAGCGAAATGCGCCTCCGCACTGCCTTCTTTTGCAGCTTTCTCGTAAAGAGCTTTGGCTTTGGCCTCGTCCTTTGAAGCAAAGGCTTTATCCGCTGCGGCTAAGTCCTGGTCATATAAAACGGCTTTCAAAATTCCAGGCGTGAGAAGGTAATTAATCGCAAGAAACAATGTTAATACCCATTTAAATCGCTTTATAAAAGAAAACACTAAATTTCCTCCCAATGGAATTTTAAGTTTTTTTTCAAAACTCATTCAACAATCTGGTATTTTTTCCGAATTTCAGGTTCGGGTAGAGCATTGTAATGCCACCATTCGTGGGAAAGCTGAAGGAAACCCGCGCCGGTCATGGCTTTCCGCAAAACCAGCCGGTTTGCGATTTGCTTTTGGGTCAACTTGCCCTTTTTCAAAAACTTCTTTTCCAATTTGGGTTCCGCCAGCTTTGTAAAGGAATCAAAGCCCGTTCCCATATCAATTTCCTTCCCCTTTTTGTCCACCAGAGTCAGGTCCAGGGCCATTCCGTAATTGTGGGGTGAACCGATGGCGGGATTAGCCACGTATTTCTTTTGCGGGGTATCTTTCACTTTTCCCCACATGATCCATTGCACCGAACGGGGTCTTAAGGCGTCCAAAATAAGAAAGGACCATTCTGGTTTTTGTTTTTTAAGATTCTCGACCGCCTTGGCGAACATCCTGGCGGCGTCCTTGTGCAGAAACACCTTTTGTTTAGGGCCGTATATGGGGCCGTACATGTTGATTCCCATAAAATTGTTGAGGGTGGCGTAGCGGAGATTAATCTTCACACCCGAAAAGGTGGAGATATCCACGTAATTTTTGTTGTTATCAATGGCCTTCATGGAGTCCGCCGGAGAAAGATGGGAAGAAGCGTTGGTTGAAGTGGGTGGAATTTGTTCAAGAGGACCTGCCGAGGCGGAGGATATGAAGACATAGAAGAAAAGGAGAATCAAATTTTTAACCTTTCCCCTCATCTGGCTTCGCCAAGGCTTGGGGCTTCGTTGAAACCATGCCCCACAAGCCGCCAGACAAGCCCTGTCAGGAACCCGAAAGGTAACTAAGGCCCCACCATGCCCTTGATCTGCTCAATGGCCATGCGCAAAACCGGTTTTAAAATATCCATGGCGTCCCTGATGGCGGTGGGGCTTCCGGGAAGATTGACGATAAGGGTTTTTCCCCTGACTCCGGCGACTCCCCGGGTGAGAATCACCGCGGGTGTTTTTTCCTGGGCCTTGACACGGATCAGTTCGGAAAGACCGGGAATCCATCTTTCGCAAATGTGGTACATGGCCTCGGGTACGTGGTCCTTGGGTTGCAGGCCGATTCCATCCACGGTGAAGATGACATCCACTATTCCGCTGTCGGCCGTTTGCTGGATGTTGGAAATGACGTCCTGTTCAGCGTCCCCCAGGGCCAACCGAACCGGCACTTCCCAGCCCATCTTGACGCAAATGGCGAAAAGGTTATCCCCGCCCTCATCTTTGGATTGCCCCGAAACATAACGGTCGCCGATGGTGAAAAGAGCCGCTTGGATTGGCATGAAAAACTCCTCAAAAGCTGGCCGCAAATGGGCGCGAATTTTCGCGGTTTAAAATTTAAGAAAGACTTCGGAAAAGAGTAATTTGGATTTTTGGATTATCGAATTTCAATAGCGATAATTTGCGTCAATTCGCGGCTTAGTCTTACTTGTTCCGGGAATCGAGATTGATATTGCCCAGATCATCGATGGGAGGCAAATCCAGGTCCTTGGGAGCCTTCACATCGGTATCCTTCAAGGGCGGCAGGCCTAAATCGGAAGCGCCGGGGGGCGGCTTGATGGCATCCAAATCCTTATTGGAAAGATCAGGTCCCAAATCCAGTGGAGGCGGCTGCATTCCATCAATGTCTCCGCCAATGGCATCCAGTTTCTTGACGGCTTTTGTCTGGTCGGCCGTCGGCTCAACATTGGCAGGGGGAGGCGGCGCGGCAGCGGCGGGGGTGTTGTCCATACCCGTTCCCGGCGGCGGCGGAACCACGGGTGGAGCGGAAGTGGAAGGCGGCATTTGTTCACCCAAGTCCGGCGGAGCGGGAACTGTATTGGTATCACCCACGGCGGCAGGGGCGGGAGGAGGAGCCATGGTGGCGTCGGGAACGGACGGTATCGCCATGTCCGTCGAGGGTGGAGCCGCGGCCGTCGCTGGGGGCGGAGGAACGGTGGAGGCTTGTGTTTCACCCACGGCGGACAAGGTGGAGGCGTCCTCAGGTTTTCCAAAATCCTGGGCGGGTGGAAGACCGGCGATGGGTTTCAAGGTGTGGGGAGCGGGAGCCAACGACTTCACGCTGATAACTTTTGAGGGGCTTGTGGGTACGGTTTCCGCTGGAGCCTCGGGCGCGGCAGGCGCCTCGGCAACCGCGGGAGCTTCGGGAGCCGCTTTTTCAGCAGGTGTTTCGGGAGCGGGAGGGGCTTCCACCACGGGTGAAGCTACTTCGGGAGCGCCAACCTCGGGAGCCGCGGCCTTCTTCTTGGCGGCCAACACCTCGGCTTTTTTCAGTTTCTTCAGGGCAATCGCGTCCTCTTTTTCCTGGCGCCTTTCCCTGGCCGCTAGGTCCTTGGACATTTTGGCGGTAATGACGGGAAGCTGGGTCCTGACATAAACCCGGAGGATATCCTTGAGGTTCTTCACGGGGTTCAGGTCCACCGACCCCTCAATCTTGGCCTGCACGGCGTTGGAATCATCGGTGCCCCAATAGTTGCCGGGCAATTTCAGGGAGGGAGTGTTGTTGACCACTTCCTTCTGGTTATCGTGAATACTGTTGTTTTTGAAGGCGATGTCGGAAAAATTCTTAAACATGAGCCCGTAGGTATTTTGAACGATCGTGTTAAAAGAAAGATTCGCGACGACCTGGCCGTCGAGCACCACGCCCGTGGCGTTCCCATAAATTTTGTTGTTCTTCATGCGCGCGGTGGTGGACCCCTGAAGATAAACACCGCTTCCCTTGGTGATTTCCGACCCTTCCATGGTGAGTTTGGCGTCCTTGGCGAGAAAAACCCCGCTGAGGATTTTCGCGTTCGTGAGATGGGCCGTGCCGCCGTTAATGGCAATTTCGCTCTGAAGCCCGCCCTCAATCATGTTGAACACGGCGGGACCGGCCGCGGTTCCGTTCACTTCCAAAAGGCCGTTTACCTCAAGGACAGCGGCGCCCTGGAAAATAACCTGGACTCCGGTGTTGATGGTCAGGGAGGATCCCCGGGGGATGGTCACCTTGCCCTTGATGATGTAGGGGTTTCCGCCCTGGTTCCAATCGGTATCAGTGGTAATGGAAGGGGGAACTTCGGTGGAGGCGAAGAGGGAGGGGGGAAACCCGGCTGTCATCAGGAAGGCGATTAGGAAAATTAATCGTTTCATATCAGGTCCGCGACCCCAATTTAAGAAGTTTTGAATTCTAAATGTTAAGTTTTGAGTTTCCGACGTTTTTTAATCAGTTCTGATTAAAAAAAACCCTCAACTTCGAACTAAAAACTGCGAACTGACAACTGTTTGGTGGAAAGCTCGGATACTATAACACAAAAGATTATTTGCGAAACGACAAAGACTTCATAGCCAAAGAAGCGGATAAAACGATAAAACCTTAAAAAGTTTGTCATTCTGAGGCGGTTTTTGCCGAAGAATCTATGTTTAAACCTAGATCCTTCGGCCGAAAACCCCGGCCTCAAAATGACCTTTTGAAATTCAAAAGGTCATTTTGAGGAATATTCCTTGGCGCCCTTCTTTGAATTCTTCAGGGATGCCTGGGCCGCCGCCAAACGGGCGATAGGCACCCGGTAAGGCGAGCAGGAAACGTAATTCAGACCCGAAATGTGGCAGAACTCCACCGAGTTCGGATCCCCGCCGTGCTCCCCGCAAATTCCCACCTTCAACTTGGGCTTCACGGAGCGGCCTTTGGAAACTCCCATTTGAAGGAGCTGTCCTACGCCGTTGCGGTCCAGAACCTGGAAGGGGTCCTTCTCATAGATCCCGTTGTCCTGGTAGTAGCGGATAATCTTCGCGGTATCGTCGCGCGAGAATCCAAAAGTGGTCTGGGTCAGGTCGTTGGTTCCGAAGCTGAAGAAATCGGCTTCGGCCGCGATCTTGTCCGCCGTGACAGCCGCGCGCGGAAGCTCGATCATGGTTCCGATCAGGTATTCAAGTTTCACGCCGTGCTTGGCGATGACTTCCTCGGCCTTCTTGACCACGATGGCCTTCTGGTTTTTGAGCTCGGCCGTGTCGCCGACCAGGGGAATCATGATCTCGGGTATGATTTTCTTTCCCCGCTTCGCCAATTCGCAGGCGGCCTCGATGACGGCCTCGGTCTGCATTTCGGTAATCTCGGGATAAGTCACGCCCAAACGGCATCCGCGGTGGCCCAGCATGGGGTTGAACTCATGCAGTTCCTCGACGCGTTGAAGAAGAGCCTTGGCTTTATGCAAATCCGACCCGCCCTGCTTCACCAGTTCGAGGGCTTTTTTGATCATTTCGTTATCGGTGGTTGATTTTCCCGAGGCTTCCATCTTGGCAACCTCGACCATCAACTCTTCCCGCTTGGGAAGGAACTCGTGCAGGGGAGGATCCAGGAACCGGATCGTCACCGGGAAACCGTCCATGGCCTCAAAGAGGCCGAGGAAGTCCGATTTCTGCATGGGTAAAAGTTTCTTCAGGGCTTCCCGGCGGGAGGCCTCGTCGGTGGCTAAAATCATGGCTTGCATATGGGGCAAACGGTCTTCGGCGAAGAACATGTGCTCGGTCCGGCAAAGCCCGATACCCTCGGCGCCGAACTCGCGGGCCACCTTGGCGTCGCGCGGAATATCCGCGTTGGCGCGGACCTTTAGCAATCGTACCGCGTCGGCCCAGCCCATCAGTGTCGCGAAATCACCTGAAAGTTCCGCGTCCATCGTGGGAACCTTGCCTTTGATGACCTCGCCGGTGGAACCGTTGAGGGAAATCCAATCCCCCTCGTTAACCACCGTGCTGCCAACCGTGAAGCGGCGGTTGTGTTCGTCCACCCTGATGGTTTCGCATCCGGCAACGCAGGTCTTTCCCATTCCACGGGCGACAACAGCCGCGTGCGAGGTCATACCGCCCCGGGCCGTCAAGATACCCTCAGCCGCGTCCATGCCGTGGATATCATCGGGGGAAGTTTCCAGGCGGACGAGAATGACTTTCTTCCCTTCCGCTTTCCAATTAACGGCGTGGTCAGCGGTAAATACCGCCTGACCGGAAGCCGCTCCCGGTGAAGCCGGCAGACCCTTGGTGATGACTTCCTTCGGGGCCTTGGGATCAAAGATGGGATGAAGCAGTTGATCCAGCTGGATGGGCTCCACGCGAAGCAGGGCTTCTTCCTTGGTGATGAGTTTTTCGGCCACCAGATCGATGGCAATCTTCACCGCGGCGGCCGCGGTGCGCTTGCCGGTACGGGTCTGGAGCATGAAAAGCTTGTTCTTCTCGATGGTAAACTCGAAATCCTGGATATCGCGGTAGTGTTTTTCCAGTTTCTTGGTGGTGTCGTAAAGCTGTTTGAACACCTTGGGCATGTCCTTTTCCAGGTTCGCGATGGGAAGCGGGGTGCGGACACCCGCCACCACGTCCTCGCCCTGGGCGTTCAAAAGATACTCGCCGTAGAATTTCTTCTCGCCGGTCGCCGGGTTGCGGGTAAAACCGACGCCGGTACCGGAGTCATCGCCCATGTTGCCGAACACCATCGACTGCACGTTGACGGCCGTCCCAATGCTGGCGGGAATATCGTTTTGCTTGCGGTAATAAATGGCGCGGTCATTCATCCAGGAACGAAACACGGCGTCACGGGCGCCCCTCAATTGATCCATCACATCCTGGGGAAAGGCCTTGTTGGTTTTTTCCTTGATGAGGGCCTTGAAACGCTCCACCATGTCCTTCAGGTCGGAGGCGGTCAAATCCGTATCCAGCTTGACGTTTTTCTCCTCTTTCATACGGCTGATTACATGCTCAAACACTTCCTTGCCCATTTCCATGACCACGTTCCCGTACATCTGGATGAAACGGCGGTAGGAATCCCACGCGAAACGCTCGTTATTGGTGGAGGCCACCAGGCCCTTGATGGTGTCGTCATTGAGGCCGAGGTTCAGGATGGTGTCCATCATGCCCGGCATGGAAAACTTGGCGCCGGAACGGACGGAGACCAGGAGCGGATTATTGCTGTCGCCGAATTTCTTGCCCAGGGATTTTTCCAAACGGGCCAGGTGGATTTCCATTTCCTTTTCAATGGAGGGCGGGATCTTCTTGCCGCTCTCGTAATAAATGCGGCAGGTTTCCGTCACGATGGTAAAGCCAGGGGGCACCGGCACGCCGGCGTTGGTCATTTCGGCCAAACCCGCTCCCTTGCCTCCCAAAACATCCTTCATGGTTCCGTGGCCCTCGGCTTTGCCGTTCCCGAAGAAGTAGACGAACTTCTTGGTGGCGGATTTGGCTTTCGAGGCTGACTTTTTCTTTTTCTCGGCGACTTTCGGCATGGGAAACCTCCTGGAATTTAAAAACGCGGTTTTCTTTTGCTTTTGGTGTCATTCAGAATCCCCAAAGGGGATGAAGAATCCAGGTTCAAACCCGGATCCTTCGCTTCGCTCAGGATGACAATTGAGAAATTTACTGACAGCTAATGTTCCAAAAGGGAGTTTATTGTAACAAACCCGCTTTTGATTGCAACGAAAGGCCCCAAAAATAAAGAGCTTTACAACATGTGAAATTAAAAGGTTTCTAACGATAAATCATTAATTGGTTTGGGGGGATGTTTCAGAGGCGTAGACGAGTTTTCGGAAGTCGCAAAGGGTTAAAAGGACACCGGCTGTTTGTTGAAGGAGAACAAGCCGGTTGTTCCTTACCTTCGGATTCTTGTCCATGACCAGGATTTTCTCGAAGAAGGAGTGGATGGGTTTCACCAGCGCCTGGAGGTTGTGGCGGACATCCACGTAATCGCGTTTTTCCAGGGAAATGAGAAGCGCCTTTTCCACGGCCTCAACGGCCTTCAGCAATTCCCTTTCCTCGGGGTGCCTTAAAAGAGCCGGGGAAATTTTCCCCTTAACCCTTTTTTCGGGAAGGATCCGAAGAACACGGCCCGCGGCCGTGGATAGGTCCAGAAAGTCCTT
>JAHFCG010000217.1 GCA_023249615.1 candidate division FCPU426 bacterium
GCCACGGTCGTCAAAAGAGGTTCGTGGTATGCCGCTTCTTCCATATTATCGAATCCGACAATCGACATGTCCTCGGGCACGTTCACGCCCTTGTCCTTCAGGGCCCGAATCGCTCCAATGGCCATCAAATCGCTCGCGCAAAGAATCGCGCTGGGCCGGCGGACCGCGGTCAGAATTTTCAGCGCCGCCTTGTAGCCGCCTTCTTCCTCATAATCCCCATCCGCAACCCAATCGGTGTGAAATTCCAGTTTGTTCCCCGCTAACATGTCCTGGAAAGCCTGGTAGCGCTCAATGGCGTTGGTGGTGGTCATACGGCCGTTGATCATGCCGATGCGTTCGTGTCCCAGTTTCACCAGGTGTTCAATGGCCTTTTTGACTCCCCCTCGGTTGTCAAACCCCACATAGGGAAGGTCCTCGCCGCCGGTAATTTTCCCGTTGATGAGAATGAAGGGAACATTGGCTTCGGTGAGTTCGCGGATGGAAGCGTCGGTGGACCATGCATTCAAAACGAACATGCCGTCAACCGACCCGTCGCCCAGGAGGGTACGGTAGGAAATTTGCGAGCGCGCGGAATCATTCAAGGGATGCAATAGAAGGCGGTATTGTTTTTCAGCGGCAACCTCCTCCAAACCCTCCATGATGTTAGTGAAAAAGGGACTGCTGAATATGGAAGTGTGGTGGGGGGCGATAACTCCGCAAATTTTGGAATGTTTCTGCCGCAAACGGCGCGCGTGGGCCTGGGGCTTGTAATGGAGATCCTTGATGGCCACCAACACCTTTTTTTTGCAATCGTCGCTCACCCATTTCTTGTTGTTCAGAACCCTTGAAACGGTTCCAATGGTGACTCCCGCCCTCTTCGCGACATCCTTGATTGTGGCCACGGTCCGACTCCTCTGTGGATAAAAAATTGATTTAAAAAATTTTAAAACAAGACGGACCTAAAAACATGTCTTGTAATAAATTTGACGGGCATTTTAAGGCTTTTTGAGGGGATATTTCTAGGACAAATCGATTCAGGTTTTTAGGTTTTATAAATTCAATCAGGCCTGTCAGTTTTTTTAAACTCGCTGAGGTCGGGCTTTATGCACATTTACCGCCCACCAGACGAATTATTTAACTGAACCGGCGTTGGAAACAGCCGCCGGCTTTAAGGAGAGTTCTTTCTGATCAAAGGAAATGGAAAACAGTCCCTTTTCATCGGGTGTAATTTTTTGTTTTCCCTGCCAAATCTCGAACCCTTTGGAATCATTTTGCCCGGAAACCAACTTAACTTTTATTTGGACCTTCGCTGGAAAAACATTTGGAACTTTCCAATTCCAGCTTTTATTTTTTCCGTTCACTTGAGGAACAACTTTTTCAAATTCCCTTTGCGCCCTGAAATAGGAGCCCACTTCCAAAAAAGTTCCCACCCAAATGTCCTGTTTCTGCAAATAATCCAGGATTTGCGTGAATACTTTTTTTTGAATCGGCTGCCAGCCCCATTGGGTTCCTTCCAGTCCGTGAATCATCCAAACCAGCCAGCCTCCGCCGGCGACATCCTCGTCGATCCAGGATTTGTAGGCCTCAAACTTCAGGTCGGTCATGGTGGCCCGGGCGGAAATATTCAACCAGTCCGGCTCAACGTCCGGTTTATTCACATAATTCCCATTTCCATAGCCCCCGCGGGCCAATAAATGCGTTTTTGTCAGCCATTTGGTCAAACCGGGGGAAATTTCCGTAAAGGGATAAGCGAAAGTCAAAACCGGAACACCGAATTCCTTCTGCAAAACATTTTGGGCGCCCACGACCTGGGCTTCCTCATCCTTGGGGGTCAATTCATTGGTGTGCTTGTGATCCAGTGTGTGGTTGCCAAGTTCATGTCCCGCGGTCAAAAGCTTCCGCCAGTCGTCCTTTCGATCGGTGCGGTTGGCGATTAAATAAAAGGTCCCCTTCATTTTTCTCTGGTTAAGTTCGGGAACCGCGACATCCAAATGAGAGGGATCGCTATCGTCAAAGGTTAACGAAGTCGCGGCTTTGTAGCCGTTCCAGGGAAGCACTTTCAGATCGGGAAAAGTTGGCTCAACCCCGAACCCCAATGTTACCCCGAAAAAAGTTAACGCCGCTGCCAAATAAAATTTTCGAATCATTATTTTTTCCTTTTTCAGATAAAAAAATAGGCCCGCGGCAAGCCTTCCGGCAGCCACGGGCCCATAGTTTAACCTAACTTTAACTAAATTGCCTTATCGCCCTTTTCGCCTGTCCGAATACGGATGGCATTGGTCACCGGCGAAACGAAAATTTTTCCGTCGCCGATTTCCCCCGTTCGGGCCGTCATGATCAGAATTTCGATGACCTTGTTGATCTTCTTGTCATTAACCACCACGGAAAGCTGAAGTTTGGGAAGAAGACTTTCCACATTCTGCCCCCGGTAGGATTCGGTGATTCCCTTTTGGGTGCCGTGGCCCTGGACTTCTGTGACCGTGACTCCCGAATACCCCACCGAACTTAATCCGTCCAAAACCGATCTTAAAGCGCTGGGCCGGATGATCGCGTCAATTTTTTTCATTTTCTCTCCTTCGTTTTTCTACAATTCCAAAACTGAACCGGCGATCCCGATTATTTTATCACCCTCAGCCGGCGGCTGACGGATTGAATCGCCTGGGCGAAAGCAAGGTTCGCCCTTACCATTATTTTAAATTAAACGTTGTACCCCTCTTCCCCATGCTGCGAAAGATCCAACCCGATTTCCTCATCCCTTTCCGTAGCCCTGAAACCAACGGTTTTTTGGACCACCCAAAACAACAAAAAGGTTCCAAGAAGCGAATAAAGGGCGACCGAGGCGGCCATGACCATTTGGATCGTGAATTGGCCGTGATTCCCGAAAAAGAACCCCGCCTTTCCCCCGATCGCGGGATTGGCCCAAATTCCCACCGCCAAAGTTCCCCAAAAACCCCCGACTCCATGAATCCCGAAAGCGTCCAGGGAATCATCGTAACCCATTTTAATTTTAAAAAGGATGGCGACATAGCAAAACAACGCCGAGAGAAGCCCGATCCAGATGGCCCCTATCACATCCACAAAACCCGCCGCTGGCGTGACCGAAGCCAAACCGGCGATGGCTCCCGAGGCCGCCCCCAGGGAGGTGGCCTTTCCTCTCTGCATCAATTCCAGCAGGCACCAAACCAGTGTAGCTGTCGCGCCCGCCGTATTGGTCGCCAACAAGGCGGAACAGGCCTGTCCATTCGCCGCCAGGGCGGAGCCCCCGTTGAAACCAAACCACCCAAACCACAAGAGGCCCGTTCCGGTTAACACCATGGTCATGTTATGTGGAACCATGACGACTTTCCCGTAACCCTTTC
>JAHFCG010000218.1 GCA_023249615.1 candidate division FCPU426 bacterium
GTGAAAGGGCCTCGGCAGTATCCTTCCCGTGAGCGTGGGCGTCAAAAAGATGATCTAGAAATATCTCGGTGGGACTGTAAAGAATGGTTTGGGCCTCCCCCGCCCCAAGCCCAAAGGACAAAACCGCCGTTAACAGGGAAAGGGTCAACCACTTTTTCGGGGGGAAAAACCGGCAACCCATAAGTCCGCCTATTCCTGGTAATAACCGTTATTGCCTTTGGGGTAATTAAAAAGGAAATCATCAAACCGGACTAATTTTTTATCAGGGTTAAAACTGAAAAACCGCAATTTACCGCCTGAAAAAACACAGGTTTTTAATTTTTGAAGGTCATCCACACGGTCAATCTTGTCCTTTAGCCAGAAAAAACCGGCAGACTTTCCCCCCGGGAAAAAAGCCTCCACTTTGTCGTCCAAGGGACAACGAAGGAACAAATAAATTTTCCCCTCATGATCCAACCCCAAATATTGGGCCGATAAAACCTTATCCGGGCCGGGATCGCAGAAACGAATGTCGTTATCCAGGCCCAACAGGTTTAGTCCGGAAATAATCAATTGGGGCGTGGTTTCCTTGTCCCCGCCCTTGATCTCAATCCTGGGAACCAGCGGGGTCGAATTATTTTTCTCGGAAAAAGCCAAAGCGGCGGACCGATGACGTCGTTTGGAGGGGTTCGGATTCCCCACCGATGTCTTTTGGTTGTTGGGGTTTTCGGGCAGCTTCGCGATTTCTTCACCCCTTTCATCAATCAGGAAATCTCCCTGGATCCGAAGCTCCCCGTGAGCGTAACGTCCATAGGGCGGCAAGGGATATATGGGACGTGCTTCCCTTCCCCCCGTTGAAACCCAGGCAAGTGTAAAGGCCACGGCGCGTTTGGGGTCCAAGGGAAGGGACAGGTCTTGAATGTAAATGGGCTCACCGGAGTTACGGAGGAACTGATGAACCTCCGACTCAATCAACTCGGAGGAATTAAACCTTTGGCCATAACTGTGATAAATCTGCGTCTTGCCATCTGTTCGTTTGAACGCCCATTGGGTGATGTCGCCTTCCCGTTGGAAAGCCGTAGCCATCATGCAGGCCGGATCCACCGGAAATTCCTTGAACTCATACTTTAAGGTGACTGTTTGCGGGACGGCCGTTACCCCGTCCAAGGGTGTTTCAAAGGGCTGTCCGTCCACCCGGGATTGAATGGAGCCGGAGACGCTTAAAGGTTTTTGGCCCGCTTCAGCCACCCGAAAATTGATCCACTGGTTAATGCCGGGAGAAAGTTCGGATACCTTCACATGGAATGACTTGGCGGCTTCGGCGGGCAAAATGGTTTCCCGGCCGTTAAAATTAACCGTGGCCTTGGATCCTTCCGCTCCCTGGATGTTCAAATCGAGCGTTGCCTGGTAGGGTTCTTTTCCCGTTGCCTTGTAGTAATACCAGCCGGAAAAAGGGGAACCCGGATTGAAACTGTCCTTTAACTGGGATCCCAAAACCTCGGCCTTTGGCTCGTTGGAAAAATCCGTTCCGGCCAAGTATCCGTTATGTTTAAAAAAAGCTCCCCACCAGGAAGGTCCATAGTAGTAGGAAGGACGTTGAATGTCGTTTCGGTTGAGAAAAAGCATAACATCCCCGCGGTTGCTGTTCTTCGCCAGGTCTACTAAATATTTATCGTCCCTACTGAAAAAATAGGCCCATAAAAGCCCGTCGTCCGCGAGCGTGCTTTGGGGCTGCTCCTGATGTATTTGGGCGAAATGTTCCACGACATCCGCCCTTTGATCCTCATTCACGTCGCCATAAGAACCACTTTCCTGGTGAAGCACGGAAAGGGAGTAACTATAGAGGGCACGGTCCTTTAGCGGGCTTTTAGGATAAAGGGTGAAAACCCGTTTGAACCCCTCGCCCGCGAGTTCCATGGAACCGCTCAAATTCATCATTTCCTTTCCGGGGCTTTTGCCAGCTTTCTTTCCCACCATTGCGTAATTGAAATAAAGGGATTTTCTCTGATGGAAAAAATATTGGGCCGCCTGGTATTCGGCGGAGGCTTTCTTTTCCGGGTCAGCCTCGTCCTCAATTCCGGCGTATATTTTTTTCACCTCGGCTACTTGCGCCGCCGATTCATCGTCCTTCAGTATTTCCAGAGCCTTGTCGAATTGACGAAGGCGGAAATAACGCATTCCCAGTCCATGCTCCACCAGAGGGACGATCGGATGGTCGGGGTTTTGGATCATAAATTTATTGAAATCCTCCAGAGGCATTGCCCTGTCCAGTAAATAGTTGCAGTCGTTTCCGTCGTTGGCGTCCGAATAGATTTTCAAAGCGTTGACATAATCCTTTTGAGCCTCGTAATGGAGGGCAATCTTTCCGCTGGCGTATTCCGTGTAAGGGCTTTGACCCTTGGCCCGGGGGCTTTGCCAGGAATCGTAATAATTATCATTGTTTCCCCCGCTTCCCGAATAAACCGTGCCCCCGGGTGGATATTTTTTCACGAATTCCTCATAGGCTTTCAGGGCAACAACCTTGCGTCCTAAGTCTTCCAGGGCCCTGGCCCTTATCCAATAAACCTCGTCCAACCAGTAAAAGTATTCCTTGTCTTTTCCCTCGTGGGGAGTGCGCACGATTCGGCGTATTTTTTTAGCCTTCCTTCGCATCACCGGCGGGGAACCCGTGCCAGTCTGGTGAGGTTCCTTAATCGCCCGGGTTTGAACCGTCTCGGTAACGTTGTCAGGGGATTGGGACCGCTTGTCCGCCAATATGGCTTCCGCCGCCTTTAGGGCAGCCGCGGCTTGCCCCGATTCAAGGAAAAGTTTGGCTTGTTTCACCCGGATCACATCGGCCTGGGGGCTCCCAGGAGAATGAGCCAGGTACCATTTGGCAAAATTCAACAACGGATTCAAAAGGGTTAAGCGCACAACTTTTCGGGTCTCCAGCCACTGTTTTTTGGATTGAGGATTAGCCAAGGTTTCTTTGGACATCGGTTGAAGATAATTTTTTTTAACCTCAAAATCGTTGAGCATCTGGAGAAAGAAAAAGGGCCCAAATTTGCTATCGGGAAAACGCCTCAGTAAATCGGCCCGTTGTTCCTTGGCCACGAAATACATTTCATTTAATTGGGGGTCCTTAAAGGGCGGTGCCTTGAACCCCTGAAAATGGGAAAGTCTTTGGAAAATTCCCTCCTGCAGGACGTGATAACGATGGGCCTTTTCCATCCAGTAAATGAGTTGGGAAGCCTTGGCATTTTTTTCCCCTTCCAGGATCATTTCCATTCCCCCAATAGCGGAAGGACCCGCCGCCGGAAAACGGGGATATTTCGTTAGAAGCTCCTCGTAAAGGGCCTTTGATTTTTTTACGACAATGG
>JAHFCG010000102.1 GCA_023249615.1 candidate division FCPU426 bacterium
TTTTGGATTTCAAGACCCATCCCAAAGACCTGGCCGCGGCCTTGGGGAATGGCGTTGACCTTGACAGGGACGGCATTCCGGATTCCAAGGAATTCCTCGATGGAACGCATCCCCTGAAAAACACCGACGGCGATCCCTTAACCCTCCTGAGGATCAACCTTTCCCGAAACAGGGTTCATGTGTTCATCCTCATTTTGGCGACCCTGATCACCCTTTGGGGTTTGAATAATGTTTTCCGTGGTTTTATCCGGGTGTTTGAGGACGAGGACCCGGAGAAATAAGGCAAAAGCTTTTTACCGCAAAGACGCAGAGTTCGCAGAGAAAAGATTTTTAAGATGTCATTCTGAGGCGAATTTTGCCGAAGAATCTATGTTTTCCAAAACAGAACAAAGATCCTTCACTTCGTTCAGGATGACAGAGAAAACCAATGGTGATTTTGGGGTTCTCTGCGAACTCTGCGGTGAGAGGATTTTGCTTTAGGTTTTGGTTTTAATAAAAGGAGGCGGGGATGGGGACCATTCAAAACTGGAACGTGGAAGACGAGAGGTTTTGGGAAAAAGAAGGGAAGAAGGTGGCCGGCCGAAACTTGCGGACCTCCATACCGGCGCTTCTATTGGCCTTCGCGGTCTGGATGGTCTGGAGCGTGGTGGTGGTGAATCTCCCCAACATCGGGTTCAAGTTTGATACCGACCAGCTGTTCTGGTTGACGGCGATTCCCGGGCTTTCGGGCGCGACCCTTCGGATTTTTTATTCCTTCATGGTCCCGATTTTCGGGGGAAGAAACTGGACGGTGATCTCGACAGCCTCTCTCCTTCTTCCGTCACTGGGGATCGGTTTTGCCGTCCAAAATCCGGAAACTCCTTATAGCATGTTCCTTCTATTGGCGGTTCTTTGCGGTTTTGGAGGGGGAAATTTCGCCTCCAGCATGGCCAACATCAGTTTTTTCTTCCCAAAATCCCAAAAGGGGACGGCCCTGGGTTTAAACGCGGGCCTGGGAAATCTCGGGGTTTCCGTCGTTCAGTTCATGGTGCCGATGGTGATCTGGACCCCGGTATTTGGTTTGGCGGGAAGCGGACCTCAAAACTGGGTCAAGGGGGAGGTCACCAAGCAAATTTGGCTCCAGAACGCCGGATTTTTCTGGGTCCCCTTCATCATCGTGGTTTCCCTTTTGAGTTTGTTTTTCATGGACAACCTGACCACCGCCAAGGCCTCGTTCAGGGAACAATCCGTCATCTTCAGCCGGAAGCACAATTGGATCATGAGCCTGCTTTATGTCGGAACCTTCGGTTCCTTTATCGGCTACAGCGCCGGATTTCCGATGCTTATCAAGACCCAATTTCCCGAGGTTAACCCTCTTACTTTCGCCTGGATGGGTCCTTTTATGGGAGCGATCATCCGGCCAGTGGGGGGCTGGGTTTCCGACAAGATCGGCGGCGCCCGGGTTACTTTTTGGAATTTCCTGATCATGATCATCGCTGTTTTCGCGGTGCTTTATTTTCTTCAAAGCCATTATTTTCCGGGTTTCCTTTGGGCCTTTATCGCGCTTTTTCTAACGACTGGAATCGGAAATGGCTCCACCTTCCGGATGATCCCCGTTATTTTTCTCAATGAACGCCTTGCCCAGGCTGGGCCAGGGGGCAAGGAACAGGCTATCAAGGACGCGGGCAAGGAATCAGCCGCGGTCCTGGGATTCACCTCGGCCATCGCGGCTTACGGCGCCTTTATTATTCCCAAGAGCTACGGGTTTTCCATCGCGCACACGGGCGGGCCCCAGGGAGCCCTCTACGGATTCGTGGTTTTTTATGTGTTCTGTGTCGGGTTGACCTGGTGGTTCTACTCCCGCAAAGGCGCGGAAGCTCCCTGTTAAAAGCCAAAAGCTTCTTACCGCCACGATCGCAACGAACGCCACGCAATGCGAAAGGAATGTAATCGTTAGGGATGCAACCAAAAGTTTGCCTTTGGTTTTCGTGGTGGGCGTGGCGAGCGTGGCGGTGAAATAGTTTTTGATTTGAAAGGGAAATGACATGGCGGCGAATAAAAATCATCCAGATGAAAGGGTCCAACGGGTGGAGGTTTTAACCCTTTCCACCATCGGGTTTACCCTCATGTTCGCCGTGTGGCTCATGTTCGGGGTTTTGGGTATTCCCATCCGCAAGGAACTGGGCCTGACGGATATCCAGTTCAGCTGGCTGACGGCGGTGGCCATTCTCAACGGTTCCATTTGGCGGCTGGCCACGGGAATTCTCGCCGACAAGTTCGGAGGGCGCCGGGTTTTTATCACACTCCTTCTTTTAACCTCCATCCCCGCGTTCCTCATCAGCGGGGCGAAAACCTTCGAGGAACTCCTGGTCTATGGTTTTTTGGTGGGATTGGCCGGTAATTCCTTTTCCGTCGGCATTGCCTGGAACTCCGTCTGGTTTCCCAAAGAACGCCAGGGTTTCGCCCTGGGAGTATTTGGGGCGGGGAATGTCGGAGCTTCCGTGACCAAGTTTATCGGCCCCCCTCTGATCGCGATGATTCCGGCCGCGGGACTTTTTGGCGGCTTAACCCCAGGCGGTTGGCGTTTTGTGCCTTTTCTTTACGGTTTTCTTCTCCTTGTCATGGCCGGGGTCATGTGGCTATTCACGCCCCATCAGGACCGCACGCCGGGAAAGGGACGGCCATTGGGGGAAATGCTTCAGCCCCTTAAATATATGAGGACCTGGCGTTTCAGTCTCTATTACGTCGTGGTTTTCGGGGCCTATGTCGCCCTGTCCGTTTGGCTTCCCAAGTATTACGTGGATGTGTTTGGCATCGAGTTGAAGTACGCGGCCCTCCTAACAGCGCTTTTCATTTTTCCCGCCAGTTTGTTGCGCCCCCTGGGCGGTTGGCTTGCGGACAAGTTCGGCGCGAGACGGATCATGTACTGGGTTTTCGGCTCGATGATGGCCGCGACGCTTTTTCTCGCCGCTCCCAACGGCCACATCGTTCTTTACGTTCCCACTACCATTGATCCCACGGGCATGAAATCCGTCATGAAGTTCGTGATGGGGCCCACCCTCTTCACTTTTCTGGTTTTCCTGGTGGGCTGCTGCATGGGCATTGGAAAGGCGGCCGTATATAAATTTATCCCCGAGTATTTTCCCAGGGATGTGGGCGCGGTCGGGGGTCTAGTCGGCCTTCTGGGAGCGCTGGGGGGCTTTTTCCTCCCCCCGATTTTCGCCTATTGCGCGAAGGGAACGGGACTTCCCCAGACCACGTTCGGGGTTTTGTTCCTGCTGACAGGCGTGAGCTTTCTTTGGCTGCATTTAACCGTCCTCAAAATGATGCATCAGGCGGCTCCGCATTTGAGGAATAAATTCGAGATGGGACAAACCGCGGGAAAGTAAAAGGTTCGATAATATTTTTTACCGAAGAGACGCAGAGGACGCAGAAAAAGATATAAAGATTTTCGGGGTGAAGCCTTAACAAAAAAATGTTCTTTCGAAGTTCTCTGCGAGCTCCGCGTCTCTGCGGTGAAAAGGTTTGGGTTTTGGGGCGTTGAAGCGCCCGAATTAAAATTTTGGGAGGGTTTTATGCGTTCGTTTTGGATCAAATTGCTGGTGTTGGTCATGCTGGCGTCGCCCGCCTTGTCCAAGGAAAAGAAAGCGTCTAAAGCGGTCGCGAAGGAAAAAGAGGGGGTTGAAAAAACCGCGGTCGAACCTTTTACGCCGTCCGTGAAGTTCAACGGTCTTTTGCAATTCTCGCTTCAAGCCATGAATAACATCTGGGACATGAAAGTCGCTCACGCCCGTTTAAGGGCCACGGCCCTGGTGGACGAAAACACCACCCTGGCGTTGATGCCGGAAATGGGGCCCACGGGGTTTGTCCTCCTGGACGCTTATGGTTTGAGGAACCTGGGGGATCAATGTTCACTTCAGGCGGGGCAATTCAAGCCGGCTTTCGGGGACGACCGTTATTTAACACCGGGGCAACTTAAAAGGGTGAACTACACCAAAATGACGGGATTTGTTCTTCCCTCAGCCACCAACGCCTGGGACATGGGGGTCGAGTTCAAGAAGGTTGGGGAACAGGTGACCTTTCAGGCGGATGTTATCCAGGGAGCGGGTCCCAACAAATCGGCCGATAATGACACCACCAAGGATCTCGCGGGCCGTCTGGAATGGAAGGACAAAAATATCGCTTTGGGATGTTCCTATTACGGCGGCACCAGCTTCGGAATGGGGTTTATCTCCTATCAAAATTGGCTGGGCGTTCATGGCCGTTACAATTCGGAGGGGTTTGACGCGAGAGCCGAGGCTGTTTGGCTGGTCAACTACCGAAGCGCCTATTTCGCGCAGGCCGCCTACCGAAAGGGTGATTGGGAACCGGTAGCCTGGGGAGAGTTGGGTTTCCTGGGAACGGTTCAAAATTATCAACTGATCGGGGGCGGAATTAATTATTGGCCCGCCGTCAAAACCCGAATTCAGCTGAACGTATCCCTGAGCGGCGTGACGGATTTTTCAGCGCCGGCGCTGGTGGTCCTGCAGGCCGAGCAGATTTTTTAAAAATATTTCACCGCAGAGACGCGGAGGTCGCAGAGAAGGATTTAAAAAGCCTAAAAATTTTTTAGCAATCAATGTGTCATCCTGGGTGAAACGAAGGATCTTTGTTTTATTTGGAAAACATAGATTCTTCGGCAAAGTTCGCCTCAGAATGACATCCTAAAAAGCTTTTCTCGGCGACCTCTGCGTCTCTGCGGTAAAGGTTGTTTTGCCGGTGTCTTTGTTGGAAAGCTTTAACGCTGAAACGGTAAAAATCCCCCCCTTTAATCGTTTGTATGATTTGAATCATCCAGAGAAATACCCTCACGTCCCACAATGACTCCAGTTCCGTAAAATCCTTTGTTAAAAGGTTTTTCCATGATGCAAGGACTGACCCTCTTCGAACAAAACTCCCTTTGGATGGTTCTGGGGGTTTCCATTTTGGGTTTGGCTTACGCCTATTATTTACAGGCCCATGTTTTACTGGAACCCACCGGCGATGGCCCCATGAAAAACGTTTGGTTGGCCATCCGTCAGGGCGCGAAGGCTTATTTGCACCGCCAGTTAAAAAGCATCCTGCCCCTGATGGGGTTCCTCACCGTCGCCCTTTTTTATTCGGTTTACATTGTCCCCCCTTCCAAAGAAGCGCTTCTCAGGTTTCCCAATTTAAACCCCGATGAAATCAGGTTTTATATCGGCCTGGCCAGGGCCGGGGCCTTTCTTTTGGGGGCCACTTTCTCGCTTCTGGTGGGGCAGTTGGGAATGCGCATGGCGGTCCACGCCAATGTCAGGACGGCTCAGGCCGCCCGCAAGGGGTTTGCCGACGCCCTTCGGATCGCTTACCGGGCCGGAACCTTCACCGGCATGTTAACGGATGGTCTTGGACTTTTGGGCGGGACCGTCATTTTCATGTACATGGGGGTCGCGGCGCCTGACGCACTTTTGGGTTTTGGTTTCGGGGGCACATTGATCGCCCTCTTCATGAGGGTGGGAGGCGGCATCTATACCAAGGCGGCGGATGTGGGCGCGGACCTGGTGGGAAAGATCGAGGCGGGAATTCCGGAGGACGATCCGAGGAACCCGGCGGTAATCGCCGATCTGGTGGGGGACAACGTGGGAGATTGCGCGGGGATGGCGGCGGATATTTTCGAATCCTACGAGGTCACCATCGTTTCGGGACTTATTTTGGGTCTGGCCCTTTATTCCGTCACCGGGAGGATGGAATGGGTGGTTTTTCCCCTGATGGTCCGGGGAATCGGGGTTCTTTCCTCCATTCTCGGCACCTACCTCGTAAAGGCTAGGCCCGGGGACAGGGATAACGCCATGATTCCCATTTTGAGGGGTTTTCTTATTTCGGCCGTGAACTCAATGTTTTTCTTCGGCCTTGTCGGCTGGTATTACCTCCAAAACGTTCCTTGCGGCTGGTGGAGGCCCGTGTTGGCCACGGGTCTTGGGGTCTTCCTGGCGGTGGGTTTGTTTTTCCTCACCGGTTATTTCACCGAGGTGGATCGGGGACCGGTGAATGAAATCAAGGATGCCACCCATACCGGGCCGGCGACGACCATCATTACGGGTTTATCCGTTGGGTTTGAGTCCACCTTCTGGGCCATTATCCTGATCGCTTTTACCCTGACCCTTTCCATTTTCATTTTTGGAACCATTCCCGGCGTGCCGGAATCGGACCGATTGACCTACATCCTTTATGGCATCGCGCTGACCGGCATCGGCATGCTGACCCTCACCGGGGACAACGTGGCCATGGATTCCTTCGGACCCATTTCGGACAACGCCAACGGTATTGGGGAAATGGCCTGGGGTGATAAAAAAGACAAGGTGACCCTGGATGCCCGCAAGGTAATGACAGGACTGGACGCGGCTGGAAACGCCACCAAGGCCATTACCAAGGGAATCGCCATCGGTTCCGCTGTTATCGCGGCGGTCGCGTTATTCGGATCCTTCATCGTCAATGTCAGCGGCGTCCAGGAAATGATGAAGTTGCCGCTTGCCCAGCAACTGGTGACTGTTGGAATTCGGGTCTCAAATCCTCAAGTGTTGGTGGGAATGTTGATCGGGGCCGGCCTGCCCTGGCTATTTTCCTCCTTTGCCCTCAAAGCGGTCGGCCGGGCCGCTTCCCTGATCGTGGATGAGGTACGCAAGCAGTTCAAGGCGGGGGTTTTAACCCGAAAGGTGAAACCCAATTATTACCATGTGGTAACTATTTGCACCTACGCGGCCCAACATGAACTCATCAGCATGGCCCTTTTGGGGGTCCTGGCTCCCATCCTGGTGGGGCTCGTCCTCCAAGTGGAGGCCCTGGGAGGGTTTTTGGCGGGGGTCATTGTTTCCGGCCAGTTACTGGCGGTATTCATGTCCACCTCGGGAGGCGCCTGGGACAACGCGAAGAAGGCCATTGAGGATGAACCAAAAAATCCCGCGAAAAACTCAGGGAAGGGTTCGGAACGCCACAAGGCCAGCGTGGTGGGTGATACCGTGGGGGATCCGCTCAAGGACACCGCAGGTCCCGCCTTGAATCCCATGATCAAGGTGGTCAACCTGGTTTCCGTCATCATCGCGCCCATCGTGGTGCAGTACCAGCACCTGGGAGTGGTCGGCTGGTCGATTGTTTTGGGCTTGGTGGTGGTTCTCATCTGGAGTTTCCGCCAAAGCAAGAAACCCGTTTCTTCCCGTTTGGGCAAGGAAGCGGAAAGTTTTTAAAGATCAACACCCATACAGAAATGGCCGTGTAGGGCCAAATTGGAGGCGTCGGCGGACCCGTTTGGAATCGGGACCCACCAGGCCCAGCCGGCGGTGACGGTTGTTTCCAACAAAGCGTAAAAATTCTTTGAAAAGTAAAAATTTTTTCCCAAAGTCGCCTGGGCACCGATGCCCGAGAAATAATAGCCAGCGTCAAACAATCCGCCGTGCTCCGAATCGTATTTTAATCCGCGGATTTCCGCCTCCGGGTGGGTGACGATGGGACCGGCCCCCAGGTGAAAAATCAACCCGCTCCGCTTCCAGGCGTGCCCGATAAAAAAGTAGTTGAAGCCATGGCACATCATGAATTCCCCGATTTCCGGAAGGGGGTTGGACAGGAACATTTTGTGGTGGATGTGCTCAAGTTCCCAGGCCTCATCCCCGCTCCAGAGGGAAAACCGATAGGCGTAATAGGGGGCGTCCTCGCCGAAGGGATTGGTGTCATAGTTGGCGGTAAAGTTCAGGTCAGGTTGGCCGGCTTGATGGATGCTCAACCCTGTCGGCAGGTTGTAAGCGGTTCCCGTCATTAACTCGATGGAAAAGGTTTCTGCCGTTGCCTGTTTTATGCCTCCGAGGGAAATTAAGGCAAAAATAAGAATTTTCCAAAAACCCCTGGTTTTATCAAGAAAGGAAATAGCTTCTTTTCCAGGGGGGAAAAAGGGAAAACGTCCGGGGGGGTGGATGTCGGGCAAAATTACCTCCTTTTTTACAGCGGATGTAGGAATACGTTTATTGTCCTGAAATAGTGGGGTGTTCCACAATCCACCCGGGGGTGGAAAGGGAAATGGAGTCCGTGCCCGTTAAAAGGGTTCCTAACCCCTTTAATGTTTGAAAAGTAGAAGCCAATAAAAAGTTGGAATGGTATAAAATTTCTTCCATGACCAACGGGCCAATCCTCAAAGGCGATTCCTCCCTGCCGCGGCTTCTTTCCATCCTCCGGGAAAGTGATTTGTTCCAGGACCTCACACCCGGGGAATTGGATGAAATCCTTACACACCTCCGTATGATCCGAACCCAGAAGGGTTTTGAAATTATCCGCCAGGGGGATTCCTGGGATTCTTTTTACGTGATTATTTCCGGCAAGGTTTCCGTGAAGATCAAGAAAGGTTCCCGGGTCAACAAGGCGGCGGAACTGGGCAAGGGTGAATTCTTCGGGGAAGTCGCGCTTCTCGCCAACCAGCCCCGCAACGCGACCATCACCTCCGAAGTGGTTTCAGAGCTTCTTGTCCTGAAAAAATCGGAATTCGATAATATCCTGATGAAAAATCCCGTTCGGGCACAGAAGATTCGATCAACCTACGCGGAAAGAAATCAAATGGGCAAAAGAGGGAAAGCGATTTTGGCCTGAAATCATAGGGTTGCCCGCGAATTTTCCCCTCACTTTCCAGTCTTTCAAGTTTCGTCCCTTCCGTTACAATACCCGAAAGTTTTGAGCGGGTTTTATTTCACCAGGGGAGATTTCCATGACAGGGATATTGGGTTTACTTGTCCTCGCGGCGGACATTTGGGCGCTTCTTAACATCCTTCAAAGCAAGGCGACCGATGGAACAAAAATTTTGTGGGCTTTGGTTGTTTTGGTGTTTCCAATCGGGGGAATGATCATCTGGTACCTGATGGGTCCCAAAAAGTAAAATTTTTTCTCTAGAAGATCATTGTTTTCTTTTTGAGGCTTCCTTCCAAAGTTGAACCAACGCGCTCCACAGGCTTTTCCGGATGGCCAGGGGATAGGGATTCCCGGGGGGCAATTGTTTTAACAACCGCCGATGGGCCAATCCCAGGCTGTGGTAGGGCATTCCGGGAAACAAATGATGGGTGGCATGAAAACGAAGACCAACAGGCGCCCATAGGGGAGTGATAATCAGATTGCCCTGAATATCTATCGAATCCAGGAACTGTTCCGAGAAGGTCATTTCATGGGTGGGCGGATTCCTGTAGCAATGGGCCACCAGGGTTCGCAAACCGTTGGTAAAGAGAATAAAGACCGCCGTGGCGTACCAAAGCACCAACACCTTCCAGGGTAGTAACCCCACCCAGATCAGTAAAACTCCAACTGCCGAATAGGCGAATGTCATGAACTCCTGGGCGATCCAGATTTTTCCCTCGCGTTCCGTGGGCGCCGGCCTTTTGAAGCCCCCGCCAACCGCCAAGGATGACGCCATTTCCCAAAGGGGTTTTCTCAAGGGCTGGATGATATAGGAAAGGGGAGTCAGGATCAGGAACCTGAATAAAAACAAAACAGGCGCCAATGTCATGGTCAAAAGAAAAGTGAGAATCCGGTAGGGCTTTTCCAGCGCAAAATCGAAATACTCGTGATCATCCTTTGTGCCGTAAAGCCTTTGTTTGTGGTGGTCGATGTGGACTCCCATATAGAGGTAAGAGGGAACCATCAGGGGAAAACCACAGAGGATGTTCCAAACGGTGTGAAAGGCCTGGAAGGTTCCCTTCTTCAGGTGGGTTAATTCGTGGACGAAAATAACGGCACGGTAGAGGGAAAAGGCGCCGACAAAGAAGGCGGCTATTTGTAATCCTGAAAAATTGGGGGAACGCGCCGCCAGGACGAAGGACGCCCAACCGAGGATGTCAAAAAACAAAAAGTCCGACCAATAAATGATCGGGTTGGGTTCGAACAGGTCCTGGCAGATGTGTTTTGCCTGGGCCATGGGAAATTCGATGGGGGTGGAGTTCATAAAACCTCTTTGCTGGGGCTGGGAGTTGAGCCGTCATGGCGAGTCCCGTTGATTTTGCGGGACGCGGCCATCCGAACCATTCCAAAAACTGCAGTTTTTGGTTTGCTTTAGATCACCACGTCGCCCAGTGATTCTCGGTTGTGCTCCTCGTGATGACACCCAATAAAACCCGCAACAACAGAATAAAAGAAATGAAAAAACTAACTATGACTTAAGTCATTCAAACGGGAGCTAAAAAACCTGCTCGATTTGTAAAATTCCCACCGCCGGCCCGGAAAAATCATTCACGCCGTTCAGGGTTCCGTTCCACGAAAGACGGGTTTTGGGGGCGACCCGCCAATTGAATCCGGCGCCTAAAAGTTGATAACTTCTTGTGGTTCCCGTAAAACCA
>JAHFCG010000219.1 GCA_023249615.1 candidate division FCPU426 bacterium
ATGGGGCCTGCCGGAGGTAGTGCTGGAGGAAGCGGTGGCCTGGAGCAAGGAAAAGGCCAAAAACACGTAATAATTAACACATCGGCCTTTCCCAAACGTCCTCTCCCTTGAGGGGAGAGGGAAGGGTGAGGGTAAATTTGCCTTTCAAATTCCAAAGCACCCTCATCCCGGCCTTCGCCCCCTGAGGGAAGAAGGGGATTATTTAAACTGAGGTTGTGCGTCGGGCCTATGGCCCGAGCAGGGTTGGCCGAAGGCCAACTACCTCAAGCGTGTCATTAGCGCCCCGCTATTCGTGGGCCGTTCCTCGCAATGACAGAAAAGGATAAAAATGGTGAAATTTCCAGAAATACTCACCTTCCTTGCGATTCATTTGTTTACCCCGGCCTTAGGTGTGGTTGTTTTCTTTATTCTTTGCCGTCGAATGATGGAATCCAAGATTGTTTCTCCGCCGTTTTCTCAAATGTTTCTTTTGTTTTTTAATTTAGGCGGCGTCCTTTTAGTTTTACTTACGGGTTTATTTTGGGAATGGTCTGGCATGGCCTCCTTCGGTTTTTTTTATTTGGCTCTAATATCGCCGGTTTTGGCGGGGGCGGTAGTTTGGACCTTGTGGAAAAAGAAAAACCTATCTAATTGGCATAAAACAATTTTTTATTTAAATTTTTTTTATGGTGCGTTCATGGTTGTGGCGACAGGGGTATGGTTAGATATTTGGTATTTCGCTTCCGCTCCAATTCGTTAAAACTTTGTGAAAAATTTCCCAAACTTCCGCAATCGATATCTGTTTTTTCACGAGACGTTCAACCAGCCCCGATTCCCCAAGGTAAACAGGCGACCCAGGTTTAACGTCGGTTTTTGTTGGGGGAATCCCGCTCCGTTCCTACACTGTAATCGAAGGTCCTCATGGTCAAAAGAAAGTCCTTCCCGCTTAGGGGTAGGCTTCCTGGAGAGCAGGGCGCCCTTCCCTTTGGAAACGGAGGATCATCATGGATCAAGGCGCATCCAGCATTGGTTCGTTGATCGTTTCAGTTCTGTTGTTTCCCACCTACATTCAAAAGACTCTGATGGAATTCTCATGGGGCGCGGGTGACCCGCTTGTTCTGGCGGCCGCGAAGCGGGTGTTCCTGCTTCTCCCAACCGGCACGGTGATTCTTTGCCTATGGGCCAGCATCGCCTGCCTTCTGACGGTCATCGTCCGTCAGAAGCGGGTGGAATTCCTCAACGCTTTTTTCGTCACCTGGTGGGACTTTCTTAAGAGTGTATTCGCCTTCTGGGGCGGCTTTTTCAAGTTCCTGATGGTGCTGGCCAGCACGCTTTACGGAGTCGCCAGGGTCTTGGTTTTGGGAACCTGGTTCATCCTCCAGGACATCCTGATGGTGCCCTTCCGGCTCATCCGCACGGTGGCCAAGAGCGTGTCAACGCCCGGGGTTCCCTGGATCGCGGTGGTTCTCACCTTCTTCTGGTGCCTGGTGGAGGCGGTGGTCTTCACCTATGTCATGACGCCGCTGGTCATGGATACCCTGGCCAACCTGACGGGTGGAGAACTGGCGGAAGCTGTTATCCGCATCCCGCTGTTTCTCTTCATGTTGTTCCTCATTCTGGGAAGCTACGCGGTCCTGTCCGCCTGGACCACGGCCATCGGCACCCGCAACGTTCCCGCCATCATCAAGATTTCGCTGGTGGAGGGAGTCGCGGCTTTCGTCGAGGTGCTTTTCCTCTACCGGGAACTGGTGGATTCTCTGGTGCCCTGGTTCGCCCAGCACACTTCCAAGGATTTTGACCTGGGAATGGGCGGAACGCTCGCCATCGGGCTTTTGGCCTGGATGGGGGTGAGGGGCATGACCTGGTTCCTTTTCGCGTCCCACGGCGTGCCGATCATTACGGCCATCATTCAGGGAACGGGCCTTAAGAAACCGGAAGGGGATGAGAGGGTGAAGATGGAAGAAGCTTTCGCCTATACCCACAGTTTCTTTTTCCAGATTAAGACGGATATGGAATTCGTCCGTGAAAAGGGCGATGAGCTTTTGGGGGCTTTTATTCTTCCGCCCCTTCAAGTGGTCTCGGCCACGGTCAATTTCTTTGTCCTGTTGATCGCCTCCCGGCACCTCTTTGACATGCCCTTCAAGAGCTTCAAGGATGTCATGCGTTCCAAGGAATTGCTGGAGGCCAAACCGGTCGCCCGCAACCACAAGGACCGCAGAAACCACCGGGAACCCAGGCCCCCCGTCTTGCCTACTCCCGAGGCACCGGGGGTGCAGTCATGAGGGCCCGGGTTATATTAATCACGCTCGGCCTCCTGCTGGTCGCGGCCACGGGTAACGGATCCTTTCTGGACACAACCCCGAAACCCCGCACGGTGATGTTCGTGGGGGTGGATGTCAGCGGGTCTTTCCTCAAGGGGATGGACTTTGACGACTCCATGAGTTTTCTGGCCCGGTACCTCTACGCCCACCTGAACGGGCTGGAGGGAATGGACAAGCCTGCGGCCCTGTTCGTGGGTTCCATCGGGGGGGATAAGAAGGGGGAGCCGAAGGTTTTCTTCCCGATTGAAACCTTCCAGAACCGGACGCCTGAGGAAATAGAAGCCAAACTCCAGGAAATATTTCCAAAGGCGCACGAGGACCGCTTCACCGATTACAACGCCTTTTTTGACAAGGTGTCCGAGATGGTCAAGGACCGGAAGATGGTGATGAAGCCCATTTCGGTGGTGATGGTGAGCGACGGGATGTTGGACATGCCGTCCAAAAAGGGCCGGGACTATTACCGGGGGATCAACCTTTCGGGACTGGAAAAATTGTCCCGCAACGTGACCCTGCGCCTGCTTTACACCAACCCCACGGTGGGGAAGAAGTGGGAAAGCCAGGTGCCCCGCCGAAGGGTCAAGGTTTGGACCCAGGAAGCGCCGGTGATGGAAACCTGGAAGGACCCGAAGATATTCACCCCCAACGGGCCCATGGACAAGCAGGAAGTGTTTTACAAATGGGTGAAAAATAATGTGGATTTCGGCGTGAGGACGAAGCGGGTGGAATAACCAAAGACGGCACTGCAACCGCCGATAACGACCGATCAAGGCCGATAACGGCTCAGGGTTTTAACCAGGAAGAATTTATCGGCGTCCATCGTATTTGAGCGGCGGTTTCTTTGGAAATCTTTTGGGGATTTTGATTCAGTTTTCGTAGGGGCAAGGCATGCCTTGCCCAGGGAATTGGATTTGGTAGTGGCGAACCTTGTGTTCGCCCGAGGGATGATTAGGAAAGCGGGCGATGGCAAGCATCGCCCCTACAACGGCAGGAACACGAAAAACCATA
>JAHFCG010000103.1 GCA_023249615.1 candidate division FCPU426 bacterium
CCCTTTGGGTTCCTTTTTTCGGGGCTCCTGGTTTCCGGTTGCGGCACTGTCAATTCCCTCGCGGTGCCTGTCGTGCCGGCGCCAGCCCGATTCTTTCCCGAACCTCCACCCGCCATGATCCGGATACCGGTCGTTGTGACCCTCCCGGTCGCCGGGCTGTTGGGCGGGCCTGGACAGCCCCTCATCACCGGCAATCCCAAGAAGGATTTTCCACGTTTGGTTCAATTGACGGGCGGCTTAATGTCGAAGGCGTGGAATGATCCCATTCAGTTGAAAGCCACCAAGGACACCCTTTCCCTGGGATTGAGGGTCCACTATTGGTTGATTGACCAGGCCCTGGGCATGGGGCAAAAGGGAGCGGGCCTCCTTAAAACCGTTCTTCCCGAAAAAGGGCAGGCAAGGGAAGCGGTGAGCCGGGTTCAGGCGGTTTTGGAATGGGACAAGACCTGGCACATGGAAAGCCGGCTGTTTTTCCCGCCTTCCGACAACCAAAAACCGGACCTTGAACAGGTCAACGAAATCGTAAAACACATGGGGTTGGATAAGATCAGGGAAAACGCGGATCGTTTTGGAAAAGGCCTCAAGGAGGTTTCGGACTTCCAGCCCCGCGCCAAGGAGGTTTGGGAAAATATCCAGTCGCCCATCTTTCTCGAAAAAGGGATCTGGCTTTTGATCCGTCCGGAGAAGGTCCGGGTCAAGACGCCCCATTTGGATCCCCTTCATCCCCAAACGATGCAAACGGTTTTTGAACTATCCGCCAGGCCGGAAATTCTTTTTGGAAAAGAACCTCCAGTGGTGAAGTCGCCCCTGCCGCCCCTTCTTCCTTATCAAAAGGGCCCCGGGGGTTTTCACGCCCTCTCCAATATCCGGATTACCTATGCCGAGGGAACCCAGTTGTTGAAAGATTTAAATATCGGCTTGTTCGGCCACGTATTCAAGGAAACCGGCGATCGGCGGGTGACGATCAAGAACATCCGGCTTTACGGTTCCGGCGGCAAGGCGGTCGCGGAAGTGAAAATGCAATATAACCCCATCCTCAACCTGAATCTTGAGGCGAAACCGGCGGACCTAACCGTTTATTTGAGGGGAACTCCCCGTTATCTTCCGAAGAAGAGGATTTTTGACCTTCCGGACCTGGATTTTGACATCAAATCAAGCGATTTCCTCGTTGAGGTAGCCCAGTGGTTTTTCAAGGATTCCCTCCGCAAGGAACTAAGAAAGAAGGCCCGCATCAACCTGGGTCCGAAACTGGACCAGTTAAAAAAACAAATGGACCAGGCCTTCAACCTCACCTTGGGGCCGACGGCCAAACTTTCAACCGTGGTGAGCGGTCTTTCGGTCTTGGACGCCTACGCCGACAACGAGGGGCTGGTGGCCCGGGTGGCGTTGGATGGAACGGCGAACCTTTTCGTGACCTGGAAGTAACACCCAAAAATAATATTTACCGCAGAGGTCGCAGAGAACTTCAAAGAAAATCTCTTTTGCTAAGGATTTCACCAGAAGATCTTTAAGTCTTTTTCTGCGCCCTCTGCGGCTCTGCGGTGAAAGATTGGGTATTTACGTTTTTGCCAAAGGGTTCTCCGGCCACTGGTGGCGGGGATACCGCCGCATCAATTCCTTGCGGATCTGGGGATAGTGGTTCCTCCAAAAGCCCGCAAGGTCGCTGGTGATTTGCACGGGTTTTTTGCCGGGAGAGAGAAGATGCAACACCACCGGTACCTCTCCACCCGCCACAGCGGGGCCTTTGGTCATTCCCAAAAAATCCTGCAGGCGTGATTGGGCCCAGGGACCTTTGTCCGCCTCATAATGAATATCCAATCTTCTTCCCGTGGGAAGGGTGGCGAAGTTTGGGGCCCATTTTTCCAAAAGGCCCTGTTCCTTGGGGGAAAGCCCCGCCCTTAAAGCCGTAACAAGGCCCGCTTCCCGTAAATCCTCCAGGCTTTTACAACCCCCGGCAAGCTCCGTCAGGGTTTCCCTGATTTTCTCGGGGGAAATTTCCATGAGGTCCCTGGTTCTTCCGGCTACGAATTTTACGCGGTTCAGGAAAGCGTCCAATTCCACGGGGTCACAAAAGGATTGAGGTCCGGCTGAAAGGGCCTGTTTTAAAAGAATGGCGCGGGCCTCGGGACCAAAATCCGCGGCCGTCATCGGCTTTTCATCCAGGACCAACTGGCCGTATTTCAGGCGTTTGAACCCCTCCACTTTTTTGGCCTTGTCGTTCCACTCGCAGGTTTGTTCCTCCTTTAACCCGTCGGGGAAAAGATCGAGCAGCCAGTCCTCCTCGATGGGACAAAGCGAACGGACCTTCGGATGGGGTCCCTGCTGGGTTTCCTGGGCCTCGACCACCACGAAGTACTCATGCCCCCTTGTCAGAGGATTGTCCTGGGCGATGGCGGTTCCGCCGGTGGAAAGAAGAAGCTCGCGGATTTTTCCGGAACGGTTACGGGTTTGGGAAAAATCCTCCGACCTTACCCTGGCCACCCGGTCCGGGAAGGCCGTGAGGAGGGCTTTTGACAGAATAGTTTCATTTGATTCGCCATTTTTCCCCCTCGCCCCTTGCGGGAGAGGGCGGGCGGAGCCCGGGTGAGGGGTACCTTGATTTGAGGGAGGTTCGTCTTCACCCTCACCCCGGCCCTCTCCCCTCGAGGGAGAGGGGGATTTGGAATTAAACATCCCCGCCAATTGATCCTCCAACCTCCGGGACTCAAAGGCCGGCTTGAAACGGCGTAATTCCTCCAGTAAATCCTCCGTATCGGCGTCCTCCTCGCTGATCAGAACCGCCAGGCGGCAGGCGTCGCGCAAGGTTGCCGGATTTCCTTGGGCCAGTTTCTCCACCTCCAGCAAAAATTTCGCGAGACGGGGCGGGAGGGGGAACCTCGCCATGCGCCTTCCTGTTTCGGTGATTTGACCGGGAAGAATTTGGGCTCCAAGCCGGATCAAAAGTTTATGGGCCGATTCCAGCGCGGCGGGGGGAGGAGGGAGGAACCAGGGAAATTTTTCGAGGTCGTTGATTCCAAGGGCCATCAGGTCCAGCAGACTCTTCGATAAATCCGTCCTCAAAATTTCCGGAACATCGAAAGCCGCGCGGTGCTCAAAATCAAATTTGGTGTAAAGCCTCAGGCAGGCACCTTCCTGGAGACGGCCGGCCCTGCCCGTTCTTTGGGAGGCCGAAGCCTGGCTGGCGGGGACCGTGACGAGACTTGAAAGACCCGACCAGGCGGAAACCCGGGCCTGGCGGGTCAAACCGGAATCCACAACAGCGGTTACCCCGGGAACGGTCAGTGAGGTTTCCGCCACGTTCGTGCTGAGGATCACCCTGCGGCCTTCAGTGGGCCGAAGAACGCTTTGTTGTTCCTCCACGCTCAGGTCGCCATAAAGCGCGTGGACCTCAAGCGGTTCGGATTTCAGGACTTCCTGACAGCGCTTGATCTCGTAAAGTCCCGGAAGAAAAACCAAAGTGGTTCCAGGCCCCTTCGCGGCAAGATTTTTTACCGCTGTTTTTACTTTCAGCTCAAGGTCGCGCTGTTCGGGTTGGGGAAGGTAATCCACGGTGACGGGAAAAACCCGCCCTTTGCTTTTCATCACCGGACAGCCGCCGAGATAATTGGAGAGGGCGTCGGAATCCAGCGTGGCGCTCATGACCAGGAGGCGGAGGTCCGGACGGGTTCCCATTTGAAGACGGCGGAGACAGGCGAGGCCAAGTTCCAGGGCCAGACTGCGTTCGTGGAATTCATCCAGGATGACCGCGGCGACCTTGGACAAAGACGGATCCGATTGGGACAGGGGAAAGAGCATCCCATCCGTCATGAACCGGAGGCGTGTTTCGGGCCCGGCCTTTTTTTCAAAGCGGAATTGGTACCCCACCCTTTTACCCGGCTCCTCGTTTATTTCCTCCGCCACCCTGAGAGCCGCCAGCTTGGCCGCCAGGCGGCGCGGCTGAAGAACCCAAATTTCTTTTCCCTGGGTAAAGGGGGAGGAAAGAAGGGCGGGGGGAACCCTGGTGGTTTTTCCGGCCCCGGGTTCGGCCACCATCACCGCGGAGGTGTTTTTTTCCAGGGACTGAAGAATTTCGGGAATCAGGGCGTCAATGAGAAGGGAATTCATAAAAGACATTTTGCCATAATCCTCGTCCAAAAGTATTTTTGACTTGAGATGTCATGGCGAGTCCCGCTGAATTCGCGGGACGTGGCCATCCAAAACAAACAAAAAACTGCAGTTTTTTGATTGCTTTAGATCACCACGTCGGCCAAAAATGGCCTCCTCGTGATGACAACCTTACACATTTCAGTTTTTTGGTAAAATTAATACCAATTCAATTTTCAGGAGTCGCCAATGCCCTCATGCGATGGATGCGGAACGGAGATGAAGGAAATTTCCCGAAAAATTATCAAGGGCGAGGCTTCCACCGGCCGTCCCCATTTCAAGGCGGTTTACGCCTGTGAGGATAAAAATTGCGACCAAAAAGGGACCCCCAAGGGCTTCCTGGATGACGGCCTCATGTTTATCCCTCTTCCCGACAAATAACGGTAAAAAACAAGGGAAAAAGGCCTTTGTCGTTATGGCAAACCCCTCTTTAAGTGCTCCCCCACAAATCCTAATTTGAGTGTACAATCTGAGGTTCCTGCGCCCTTGCCAGGTTCGGGGTCCCGAGGCGATTTTTAAAAAAGTTTCGGGGATTGTGCCGCAAATTTCAATCGAGGTGCCGCCATTCCTAAGTCCGAAGCCAAAAACAAATCAGTCCATATCATTAAAATCCTGGAAGTTGGAAAAGAAAAAGGATACATCACCCATAAACAGGTGAACGATATTCTCCCCACCGAGGTCGTGTCCTCCGAGGAAATCGACCATATCCTTCTCATGCTCGGCGAAAACGACATCAAGATCGTCGACCAGGAAGAAAAGGCCGACGCGATCCCCGATGACAACAAGGAAGTGGGCGACGGCGCGGCCGGCGCGGCGGCCAAGGAAGACGAGGATGAGGAAGAGTTCGGCAAATCCTTCGCGGCGTCAGGCGCTGAAACCCGCATGGGCGACCCCGTCAAGATGTACCTCCACCAGATGGGCCGGATCCCCCTTCTGACCCGGCAGGAGGAAATTTCCATCGCCAAGCGCATTGAAGCCGGCGAATTCATGGTCGGCAAGGCCGTCCTGGGTTCCGCCCTTGGTTTCCAGGAGCTTCATGAGCTTTTCACGGGAATCCTCACCAAAAAGAAAACCCTGCAGGAAACCATCGACCTGAACCCCTACGCCGAATTACCCGGGGGCGTTCCGGAAAAAAAGATTTTGACCAAGATCAAGAAAAACCATTCCAAGCTCAAGGCGCTCGAACGCAGGATCAAGGCGATGCAGCACAAACTGAGCTTGAAATCCACCCAAGCCGACAAGCGCAAACTGCTCGCGGAACAGCTGGACGTCATGCTGATCGACCTGATCTGGCTGGTCAAGGACTGCCAGTTCCAGAAAAAAGTGATCCGCCACCTGAATGACCGCCTGAAGGAGCAGGGCGAAAATCTTGAGGAGCATGAGCATGTGATGCACAAGCAGGAAAATCACATGAAGCTTCCTCCCGAAAACTACATCAAGCTTCCCAGCCTTTTGTCCCACAATCCCCCTGATTTGAAATCCATCGAGAAAAAGAGCGCCATCAAGGGCGAAGCTCTTTTGCTGGGGGCCCGCAAATGGGATGACGCCCGCCGCCATATCAAGCGGATCGAGAAAGAAACCATGGCGGACCGCAACCAGATCAAGATCATGATGAAAAGCATCCGGGTGGGCGAGCGCGAAGCCTATGTGGCCAGCATGGAAATGGTGGAAGCGAACCTCCGTTTGGTCATTTCCATCGCCAAGAAATACGCCAACCGCGGGCTGTTATTCCTCGACCTGATCCAGGAAGGAAACATCGGCCTGATGAAGGCTGTCGAGAAATTCGAATACCGCCGGGGCTACAAGTTTTCCACCTACGCCACCTGGTGGATCCGCCAGGCCATCACCCGAGCCATCGCGGACCAGGCCCGCACCATCCGCATTCCCGTCCACATGAACGAGGTCATCAACAAGTTCGTCAAGGTTTCCCGCGACCTGGCCCAGGAATTGGGAAGGGAACCCCTGGCCGACGAGGCCGCGGAACGCCTGGAAATGCCCGTCGAAAAGGTCCGGTCGATCCTGAAAATCGCCCAATCGCCCATTTCATTGGAAACACCCATCGGCGAGGACAACAACGCCCATTTGGGGGATTTTATTGAGGACAAGGAAGTCATCTCCCCCTCCGACGCGGCGGGGTTCGTGCTTCTCCAGGAAAAAATCTCAAAAGTTTTGGGAACCCTGAAAGAGCGGGAGGCGGAAATTCTCCGTCTTCGTTTCGGCCTGAACGATGGACAGCCCCAGACACTGGAAGAAGTCGGGAATGTTTACAAGGTTACGAGGGAACGAGTCCGGCAGATTGAGGCGAAGGCCCTGCGCAAATTGCGCCACCCGTCGCGGAGCCGCGAGCTGGAAGGCTATCTGGAGCAGTAAGAAAATTTGGTCAAAAGGCTTCAACCCTTCAGAGTTTTACCGCAGAGACGCGGAGACGCAGAGAAAAAAATTATCAATTTAATTTGCGGGGGTTTGGCATTTGTGTTCCCCTTTTGTTTGCCTTCCTCTGCGACTTTGCGTCTCCGCGGTGAAACATTCTAAAAAATCAATACATCAACATCCGCCTGACGATCTTTCCCTTTTTGGTTTGGGACACTACCACCGAACGGGGAACAGCTGTTTTTTTGTCCTGTGGGGAGATTTTGTCCACAAGGGAGGTCAGTTTCCGCAAGGGAAGAGTGGGGTGGCTTTCCACGGAGTAAAGAGCGGGGTCAAAAATGGAGTTAAGCAAGGCTTCGTGCTCGGAGCAGGAATCAGCCTCCATCAGCAAATAACCGCCCCTGTCATCCGCCAACAAACCACCGTCTATCAGCTTTCCCGAGTTTTCCAGCTTTTGAAGAATACGAAACAGGTCCAAATGCGAAACCTTTCCTGAATCTTCATACAGAGTTGAATCCAATTCCGGGATACGTACGATGAACTTCATAAAGTTCTCCTCAAAAGCGGAAAATAAATATGTCGGCTGATGAAATCGAGGGTCCAAAAAGGCGGGGGCCTGTCGATCCGGGTTGCGGACTTTTGCAAAAGATCCTGGGTGAAAAGAATTTGTGGGACCGGTCGTTTCAGCGGCCGGTAGGTTGAGGTGAATTAACTCATTAGAAAAGCATATTCCATGCCCAAAAAAGCGCTTTTAGTTTAAGTTTCAAATAGTTTTGGGTTTCAGGTTAAGACTTGGAGGGGGTTGGCTCGGTTGAACTTTTCATGAAAGCGCAGAGGTGTTGATTCATCCGACAGCCCTCACGCTTTCCATTGAAAAACCACGGGATTTTGCCCTGTCGAAAAAAACTCCTCTGTTAGTTTTTTATTGGAATTTAACTTTCAGAAAGGGTTTTTTTGCCTCTTTTTTGGCTGGGGTTTGGCGGGTTAAGAACCTGAAGGTTGGAGTAATTCGCGGGTTCCATGTTGTGGGGGCGGGAAGAAGCCCCAGCGCAGTCGAAGCGTCTTGACGCAACCTTCCGGACATTTCCAAACCGAAAACCCCGTGGCGGTGAAGCGGCTTGAATGTGAACCTTAATTCCCGATTGCCCAGTCCGTTCGAATAACTTCGGTGCTTTTCAAATTCCTTTTTTTAAATCCATTTCCCTTAAATTTCCAATGGTTTCCGGTTCCTAAAATCCCCCCAAGGGATGTCGAGTTGGGTTAAAATCATTGGACTTGCCTCACCCGTTGTCCTGAAATTGAAAGGTTTGGGTTATGGACTACAAGGAATATCGAAACGAATTATTGAGGGCCATTGAACAAAACGCCAAATGCGACGCGGCTTATTTCCAAACCCAGCCGGTTCGTTACGGGATCGACGGGGCCATTCTTTGGAAGGGAAAAGTCGAGATTTTCCAGCTTAAAAACCATCCAGCGGCCAAGTTGGCTTTCGGCTGGGGCTACGAGGGTAAAAATAAAAAAATTGAGTATGTGACGGTGATCGGTATTCCCCCGTTTGATTCCCCCCTTCAAGCCGTGAAAGGCTTTGTGGCGAGCCTGAAGAAGTAAAAATTATTTTTTTAAATAATTTTTTTCGGATTAACTTTTCGTTTTTCCTGAATTTTTCCTGGATTCCGCGAGGGACGCCTGAACCACCTGGTTGCGCCCCTTTCCCTTGGCCTCGTAAAGGGCCCTGTCCGAGAGGGCGATCAATTGGCGGTAATTAAAACCTGAACTGTCATAACTCGTGACAGCTCCCAGACTGACGGTCAGTTGCACCCTTTTATTTTTATGCCTAAAAACGTGTCTTTCCGTCGCCATTCGGATTCGTTCCGCGACAATTCTCGCCTGGTTTTTGTCGCAGTTGGGAAGAATGCCCAGAAATTCCTCCCCCCCGTACCTCGCGGCCGTATCCCCCTCGCGGATATTTTTTTTCAGGATCGTGGCGAAATGTCTAAGAACGTAATCACCGAACGGGTGGCCATAAGCGTCGTTTATCCTCTTGAAGTGGTCCAGGTCCAGCATGAGGCAGGAAATGGGCTGCCGGCTGTTCAAGTGCCTGCGGAACTCGATCTTAAAGGTGTCATGAAGAAAACGATGGTTGCCAAGGCCCGTCAGGGGATCGGTCAGGACCTCGGTGGCAAGGGTTTTGTTTTTTTTGAGAATCCTATCCTCATCCCGCCCCACCAAAAGGCCGAACAGCCCAAACACGAGGCAGGTTCCCAGAAGCATATAAGCATAAAAAAAGGAACATGAATCCCATTCCTGGCGGAGACAAACCTGCCAATCATGGGGGGAGTCCATCATTCGCAGAAAGAGCGCTCCAAAAGGCGCGCCAACTCCTAATAATAAACCCAAGAGGGCGAAGAAAAGGGCTTTCCGCATATTTTCCTCCCTTGCCTCTTTGGAAGGACCGTGAAGGGAGGGGGGAGTTTAAAACCAGTCGCGGGGGGTTTTCACGAGTCCAAAGAGGACTTTTCTCCAAGTTCAAAAGTTAACAGGCGAAGAAGATGTTCTTTTTCCGACTCCTTCACCACCCGCTCAATTTCCGGATAAAAGATCCGGTCTTCCCGCAGGGAGTGGTGCTCAATGAATTTTTTGAAATGGCTTTCGTCGTCAAGAAGCGCGATCACGGCCTTAAAATCCGGCACCGAGGGGACAATCCGGTGAAGGCGCATTTTCAGGCGGTTCAGCCATTCCCCAATTTTTTTATGCTCCGTAGTGAAAATTTCGGCATCCCCCCCTCGAAGGTGGGCGGCTCGCTCCTGGTAAAGGGGAAGGAGTATTTCCTCCTCCTCCTTCATGTGGTCCGAAAGGCCCTCCTCGTAGGTTTTTAACAGGGTCCGCGCGCAGGCAAAATCGGTTTTCAGGACCGCTACCTGATGCCGGCAAAATATTTCCTCCAATTCCCGGTGAATTTGATTCAACTCAAGAAGGCTTTCGTGGGGCGGCAGGTTCAAATTCATCTCCGTAGAATCATGGTTACTTCAAGTTTCAATTCCATCATAAATACCCTGTTTCATCCTCATTATGAGCCGGCTCATAAATGGGCAGTTTCCCACCACCCATAATGTAATTAAGAAAAGAAAAGTAATGGAGGAGGGATCCATGCCTAATGTGGAAAAACTGCTTTTCAAGCATCCTTTTCTCAGGGGTATACCGTCTGAAAATATCCGGCTGGTGGCTGAAGACGCGACCTTAATGGTTTTCAAACCGGGCGAAATGATTTTGAGGCAGGGGAGGAAGGCGGGGTTTTTATTTCTAATCGTCTCCGGGAAGGTGTCCCTGGGTTTGCTTCGGTCCGACACGGGCCCGGTTACCATTTCCACCCTTGGAAAAGGAATGGCGTTGGGCTGGTCCTGGATGTTTCCCCCCTACCGATGGAAGTTTGACGCGAAGGCCCAAACCCGTGTCGAGGTTCTTGCCATCGAGGGAAGGTCCCTGATGAACAAAATGGGGCGCTATCCGCTGT
>JAHFCG010000104.1 GCA_023249615.1 candidate division FCPU426 bacterium
CCTTCGCTTAAAGCTTCGGTGGACAGGTCGAGTTTGATCGGCGGCAAAAATATTTTAAGAATTAGGGTTTTTTGCTAATTTTTTGAAAAAGGTTGGAGAGGTATTCCGCCAGGCCCGCCATGGTGGGACCCGGGATCAAATATTCATCCGTGGTCAGGGTGTAAACCCTGTTTTCCCGAACCGCCTTGAGGCTTGATAATTTTTTCCAGGATTCCCTCACCGGTTTTAACTCTCTCGCGGAGGTTTCGCTGGAGGGGAGGGAATCGATGATGATGTCCGGATCCCGCTTGAGCAATTGTTCCTTGGAAACCAGGGGATAGGGTTCATGAGCGTCAGCGAGAATATTCACACCGCCAGCCAGAGTAATGAGTTCATCCACGAAATTTTTGGGGCCAACTCCATATAACTGTTCCAGGGTTCCCGGGTTATGGCCAATCACAAATAGGACTGAGACGGGTTTGTGTTTTTTGGCCCGAGCCCTGGCTTTCGCCAGGCGCTTCTCCAAAGCCGCCTTGCCCCTCTTCGCGTCCGCCTCGTGACCCAGTTTTTTTCCGAGGGTGTCGTAGGCGTTCAGTATGTCCTGAACCGTTTGGCAATCCAGAACTAATAGGGGAATTTTCAGTCGTTTTAAATTATCCACCGTCTGACCGTGGAACTGGAGGGCCAGAACCAGATCCGTTTTGAGAGAAAGGATTTTTTCATAACTGGGGTTAATCCAACCTCCCACCCTAGCTTTTGACTTTGCCGCTGGCGGAAACTTGCAAAAATCTGTAACCCCCACCAATTGTTCGGAAGCGCCGATGTCGTAAACCATTTCGGTTAGGTTCGGGGCCATGGAGATAATTCGTTTGGGCGGTTCTGACGGGGATGGCGTTTCCGCGAAAAGTGGAGTGATGGTCCAAAAGAGTAGAAACCAAACCCAGTGCGCAATGCCGCCGAGTTTGTAGTTCGCAGTTCGCAGTCCACAGTTAGAAAAAGACATGTTGTTCTTAGTGCCCTTAGTTCTTAGTGGTTCAAATGCTTTTTAAGTTGGCTCAGTGTACAATCGCACCCATGACTTTTCAAAATAAACCAATCCCTAAAACCTGCTGTCATTGCGAGGAGGCCTCTTTTGGCCGACATGGCAATCAGAGCCAATCCAAAAACTGCAGTTTATGGAATGTTTGGATAGCCACGTCCTGCCGAAACCGGCAGGACTCGCTATGACAGATAAATCTTTAAGAATCGCTTCTTTTCTTCCTGCTGCCACGGAGATGGTTTGTTCTTTAGGCCTCCTCGATAACCTGGTCGGCGTTTCCCACGAATGCGACTACCCTTCGGAAGTCAAATCCAAACCCGTGGTCGTGCGCTGCGCGATGAACTTGGCTTCCTTGAGTCTGGATCAAATCGACAAGGCTGTCAGTGAACGGGTGGGGAAGGGTGAAAGCGTTTACGCGGTGGATGAGGCCCTCCTAAAGAAGATTTCTCCCGATCTTATTGTGACCCAGAACCTTTGCCAGGTTTGCGCTCCCTCAGGCAACGAGGCGGCTCAGGTTATGAAAACACTTATCCCCAAACCTGAAATCATCTGGCAGGCGCCTCATTCCTTTGAAGACGTCCTAAGCGACCTCCTCCTGCTGGGTGAAAAAACAGGAACCCGCGATAAGGCGGAAGCGTTGGTGGTTCTGGCTCGTCAAAGAATTGAAAAGGTTTTTTTTATCACGGAAATGTTAAAACCGGTGAAGGTCTTTTTCATGGAATGGGTGGACCCGATCTATTGCGGCGGCCATTGGGTACCTGAAATGCTGAAATGGGCGGGTGGAATAGATGAACTCTCGAAGCCCGGGGTAGATTCGGTTCGTGTTCCGTGGGAAGAAGTGGTCCAGTTTAATCCCGATGTCCTGATTGTCTCCCCTTGCGGTTACGCCATGAAAGGCTCTTTAAAACAGGCTGAGTTATTAAAGTCTCGACTTGGTTGGACGGATTTAGCCGCCGTGAAAAATAGGCGGGTTTATGCCGTGGATGGAAACTCCTACTTCGCCAGGCCGGGATTAAGGCTGGTGGACGGGATCGAATTATTGGCCCATCTAATTCACCCTGAGCTTTTTGAATGGAAGGGCCCATCCGAGGCTTTCGGGTCAGTTCTGTAAGTAAGTCTTTCGCTTAAACAATAGCCACAATAAAATGGGAACCCCCATCAGGGCGGTCAAAACCCCCACCGGTACTTCCGTGGGGCCAAAAAGGGACCTGGCCGCCGTGTCGCAAAGCATGAGGAAGGCCCCTCCGCCCAGCGCGCTGCAGGGCAGGAGAAACCGGTGGTCATTTCCAATCCAGATTCTATAGATATGGGGAACGATCAAGCCGATAAAGGCGATCGGACCTGTCAGGGCCACCACGGCGCTGGTCATTAAAGAAGCCGTCAATATGGAAAGAACAATAACCCGTGAAGTGGGTACTCCTTTGGCCTTCGCCAACTCCTCCCCGGCCGATAACAGATTCAAATCCCGCGCGAAGCTGATAAGAATCAGGAAGCCCGCCCCAATTCCAAACGCCAACTTATAAACCGAGGCAATATCAATCATGTCCAGACTTCCAATCATCCAATGGATCATGGCGTAGGACTGTGTGAAGTCGGCGATGTAATAAGCGAGAAGCACTAGGGCGTTAAAGAAATAATTAATGGCGATTCCGCCTAGAAGAAGTGTTGTCGCCGAAAATGATCTAAGGATTGACGCCAGGGAATAAACCAGAAAGAGGGAAAGCAAAGCCCCTAAGAAGGAAAAGAGAGTAATAAAGGAGAAACCATGGGCCGCGGTTGTGAGACCCAAAAGGATGGCAATCACCGCGCCGAAGGAACTGCCTCCCGCTACCCCGAGGGTGAAGGGACATGCCAGGGGATTGCGGAGAACGGCCTGAAAGATAATTCCCGCGCAGGCCATCGCCGCGACCGCGAGCGCCGCCAAAAGATTCCGGGGAAGACGAACATTGAAAAAAATCTGGGCGTCGCGGTTGTCAAATGAAGGGGTTAAGGATTGAAACACCTTGTCATAAGAAATGGTCGTGGGACCCATAAAAGGGCAGGCGAACAAAACGACGATGAAAAAAATTGTCGTCAGTAAAAGAACGATCGTTTTCGAGCTAGTTGGATTCACTGTATTTCCATTTCTTATATGCTTTCATCTGAAAAATCACCCTCATCCCCACCTTCTCCCCTCCAGGGAAAAGGAGCAAAGATTTCCTCACCCCTTGGGGGAGAAGGATAGGGTGAGGAGTGCTTTAGATTTTCCTCGCAATGACAGCCGGTTTACTTTTTGGTGCAAAAAGAGGAAATCCTCCACGGTGATTAATCTTGTCCACTTCCACGTTAAATACGGATTTGATATTTTTGGGGGTGAGTGTTTCCTTTGGCGTGCCGTCGCCGGCCACCTTCCCGTCCTTCATCAATATCAGCCTCTCCAGAAAGCGTCCCGCGAGGTTTAACTCATGGGTGGCCACCACAACCGTTAACCCTTCTTCCCGATGCAGTTTTTGAATGATCTCAAAAAATAATATTTGGTGGGAAAGGTCCAGGGAAAGAGTCGGCTCATCCAACAGAAGAACCCGCGGGGTTTGGGCCAAGGCGGAAGCCAGCAAAACCCTTTGCTTTTCCCCGCCGGAAAGTTCATCAAAGGAACGGTCCCGGAATTCCAACGCGTCGCAAAGATCGAGAGCTTTTTCGCAAATGGATTTATCCTTGCTTCCCATCACCTCAAAACGCCCCAGGTAAGGGTGCCGTCCCATCTCCACAATTTCCCAAACGCTTAATGGAAAAGTAAAGTGCATGGACTGGGAAACGTAGGCGATTTTTTTCGCGCGCTCGCGAATCGGAATTTTTTTTAAGGAAAGTCCCTCAAAATTTATTTCTCCCCCGGCCGGGGAAAGAAGTCCCGCCATTATTTTTAAAAGAGTGGATTTTCCCGCGCCGTTGGGCCCCAAAAGGCCCGTTAAATTACCTTTTTCGATGGAAAAATGATTCTGCCGCAGCTGGAATTGGGAAAGGGAGGGATAGCGAAAGGAAAGATTTTTAATTTCAAAAAGCGGCACGGGTTTCTCTTCGCCTCGGGATGATGACAGGGGTTAGTTGAGGAGCGAAAACAAAAATTGTCAAGCGTTTCTTTGGACGAAAAAATATAATTAGCGTCAAAACCGGTTACACCCCAACCACAAAAAAATTTTCGGGGGAAAGCGGTCAAAAAATTTTTCAAAAGGTTCAAAATCATTTGAAACAAAAGAACATTTTCGTGAAAATAATTTCCGGTTTTTGAGAAAATTTTCTTGACTTAAATTTAAAAAGATTTAAAAGAGGTAGAGCAGTTTCATTTCCTGAATTTTTTCACCAACATTGAATTTTTTGAAGAATGATGAATCAACGCCAACCACGCGAAAAAAATTTTTTCGCCGTGAACCACGGGATATACCGCCGGTTGTGGATTCGGTGGATATGTTGTGAATGTTTTTTCGTCAGGTTTGAAAAAAGTGGATGGTTAAAAGACTTTTACCGTTTCCTGGTTTTGAGAAATTAACCGTTGCTTAAAGTTGGTTTTTAAAGTTTCTTTCTTTCCCTTATATAGGGGCGGTTTTTAGAAAAGGGCATGGGTAAGTTATCCACAAACTGTACACAAGATGTGGATAGGTTGAAAAAGCCCGGCTTTACAAGAACTGGAAAATCCAACTTCGTATGGATGGGGATAATCCGGGGATAGTTTTTAAATGACGTTCAATTTACCCCTCTTTTATGGGGTTTTCGTGGCTTACAAGATTCGGGAGGTTTGTGGATGACCGCATCAGCCGATGTTTGGGATCGTTGCCTGGAAACCCTTAAAAAAGACCTTAATCGCCAGAGTTTTGAGACCTGGTTCAAGCCTACCAAAGCTTCCCTAACTGAAAACAACACCTTAACCGTCCAGGTTCCCAATGAATTCTTCCGGGATTGGATCAGGGATCATTACCAGCCCCAAATCCAAAAGGCTCTTAAGGCCGTTCATCCCGAACAGCTTGAAATCCAATTTCAAGTAAATGCCTCGCTTCCCGCCCAGCAGGATTTCTTACACCTAAATCAGACCCCGAACGAAACTCCGGAAGCCTCCTCCGGGTCAATTGAAGTCGTGGAAAAACCCCGTTTGACCATGCCGACCCCCTCCAAAGCCCCCGGCGATTCGGAATTCATTCTTAACAATAAATTCAACTTTGAAAGCTTCGTGGTTGGAAACAGCAACCGCTTTGCCCACGCGGCCTGCCTAGCCGTAGCGGAATCACCGGCCCGATCCTACAACCCGTTGTTTATATATGGAGGGGTCGGACTCGGTAAAACCCATTTGCTTCAGGCCATTGGCAATTTTGTCGTCGAACAGAACCCCAACATCAAGGTTCTCTATATTTCCTCTGAAAAATTCATGAATGACTTCATTCAATCCATCCAGTCGGGCCGCCAGCAGGACTTCCGCAACAAATACCGCACCGTGGATGTTCTTTTGATCGACGATATCCAGTTCTGGGAAGGCAAGGAAGCCACCCAGGAAGAGTTTTTCCATACCTTCAACGTGCTTTATGAGGCCCAAAAGCAGATTGTGGCCACCTCCGACAGCCATCCGAAGGAAATCAAGCTGGAAGAGCGCCTCAAAAACCGCTTTGAAATGGGGTTAATCACCGATATTCAGGAACCCGACATTGAAACCCGCATCGCCATTCTCCGCAAAAAGGCCGAAAGCGAGGGAATCCTTGTTCCCAACGAGGTAACCGTCTTTATCGCCAACCACGCCAAGGCCAATATCCGCGAGCTGGAGGGCGCGATGCTTCGGGTAATCGCTTTCGCTTCCCTTACCGGACAGGAAATATCCCTGGAATTGGTAAAAGAAGTCCTTAAAGACTCTCTTCCCAACGAGGAACGCCGTATTTCCGTCGACGCCATTCAAAGAGTGGTGGCCGAGCGTTACAACTGCAAATTCTCGGACATGAAATCCAAGAAGCGTACCAAACAAATCGCGTTTCCCCGCCAAATCGCCATGTACCTGTCCCGCGAACTGACATCCCATTCCTTAAGCGAGATCGGCGCGACTTTCGGGGGCAAGGATCACACAACGATCATTCACGCCTATGAAAAGATCGAAGACCTTCTGGTCACCGATATCACCCTGCTGGCCGAGGTGAACAGCCTGAAGAAACAGCTCTCCGAAGGCAATTACTCCCGCTGAAAACAATTTTGAATTTTTAGTTCTTAATTCTAAATTTTCAATAATTCAAAACTCAAAATTCAACATCCAAAATTGCCCGTATTGTTCACAATTGGTTTCCCGCTTGTCCCCAATCATTGTGGATGAATTTTGACCTTAAACCGTTATCTCCCCAAAACTCTCCACAGGTGTCGGGATAAACGGGGAATAACCCGCGTGATAAACCAAAAGAGTTGCGGGGCTGTGGATTTGTCTTATAATGTCCCCAGTTTAATCCCAAGCCCAAAAATCGTTACGGTCTGGAATTAACGGCAAAATACAACGTTTACACACATATCCTCAAAGCCCACTACTACTTCTCTTTTTAAATTTTTAAATTTTTTAAAGAAACAGTTTTTAACCGAACATCCAAGGAGTTTCCAATGAAGGTAGTGTTAACCAGGGCCGATCTACTTAAGGGAATCTCCACGGTTCAAAGCGCGGTCGCGGCAAAAAACACAATGCCAATATTAGCCAATGTTCTTTTGGAAGCCCGTGAGAAAAAACTCGAATTTGTCGCCACAGACCTGGATATGGGTATCCGATGCAGTGTTAACGCGGAAGTGATTGAAAAGGGAAGTATTACCATTAACGCGAAAAAATTATCGGATATTGTACGGGAATTACCGGAAGCCTCGGTTGATTTGGAAATAGATGATAACCATAAAATGATTTTGATCTGTCAAAAGTCTAATTTTAAAGTTCACGGCCTTCCGAAAGACGACTTTCCCATTCTTCCAGAAGTAAAAAAAGACAAGGTTTTCAAATTAAAAGGATCCCTTCTTCAGGAAATGGCACGAAAAACCATTTTTGCCGTATCCACCGACGAAACCCGTTATGTCCTGAACGGAGTCTTTTTTCAGGTTGAAAACGGAAAGGTAAGGATGGTGGCCACGGACGGGCATCGTCTCGCTTTTATCCAGAAAAAACTGGAAGGAAAATCCGACGAAAAATGCAGCGTCATTATCCCGACCAAAACCCTAAATGAAGTTACCAAGGTCGTTTCCGATGTCGGCAAAGGCAAGGAGGACGAGGTTATTGTTGAAATTACCGCCACCGACAACCAGATCAAGTTCGTGGTGGAAGGGGTTGAGATTATTTCCAGGCTGATCGAGGGCCAGTTCCCCAACTATGAGCAGGTCATCCCCAAGGAATCCGATAAAAAGGTTGAATGCTCCACCTCGGAATTGGCTTCCGCCACCCGTCGGGTCGCCATCCTGACCTCTGAAAAGTCCAACTCCATCCGGTACCAGATCAAATCAGGAAAGTTAACCATTTCCTCCAAAACACCCGACATGGGCGAGGCCAAGGAAGACATGGACGTGAATTATAAAGGCGACGAAATCAGCATCGCCTATAACGCGAAGTATGTTCTGGATGTACTGAAAAATGTTGGAACGGACACCGTCAACATTGAACTGACCCAGCCTTTGAGCCCCGGCGTCCTGCGCCCCAAGGGGGATACCGATTATCTTTGCGTGATCATGCCGATGAGGGTTTGATTCAAAACCGATTAATAATTGAAAATTAAGAATGAAAAATGATAGTAGGCTCGGGAAAAATCCCGGGCCTTTTTATTTTGAGGAAAAGGATAAGGGGGCCCGGAATGTACCCGGGCCCAGACAATATCCAGAGCTCTTTTAGGACCGAGTGACGGCCTGTTCTTTTTCGAGACTTCTCGCGGTGACCAGCGCCAGTTGAAAGATGCACTCGGGGCAGTAAAACAAATGCCGTTCAATTTGCCCTTTTTCGGGATGCATCAATTTCCGCTCACGGTAATCCGCCAGTTTTTCCCGGACTTCCGAGCAAAGTATTTCTTCCATAACCCCACCTCCGTGTTTTTCCTTCGGGGGAAAAGCACCGACCCACCCTCAAATAATGCATGGTTTATGCCAAAAGGAGGAAGGGGGTCCGGGACCCAGTTTTAACCCCATAAGACTAAAAAGGCCGTAAGCGGAAAGGGCCAAAGGGGTACCGAAAGGAATTTTCGCGTAAAACCCGGGAACCTGTTTGGTGAAGTTTAAACAGTTAGTTGGATGTCTGCCGTGTTTCCCGAATCAATGAATAACCAAAATTTTGAGCATTTGCCGGTTTTTGATTCCCCCGTCAGGGCCGAGTTGTTCGGTTACGGCCAGGTAAATGCCGCTGGCGGCGCCGGCCGCCTCCCAGTCCGCCTGGTTGGTTCCGGTTTCCCCCTGGAAACCCGACACCAGCTCCCCCGCTAGGTTATAAACGTGAATTTTAAGGGTTAAAGGCTGGTTCGAATCACTGATGAAAACAACATTGGTGTTGCCGTTGGCCGTCTTTAAAACATTGGGACGGGCGGTGACAATTCCGGTTCCAGGTTCCTTCCCGGCTGTTACCAACAAGCCCTTGCTGATTTCCGATGTTCCTTGTCCATCCACCCAGCGGGCCACCACTTGGTAATGGCCGTTGGTGGCGGTGGATCCCGAATCGGTGGTTCCGTCCCACTTGAGGGTCACGGGGGAACCGGATGTTTGAATCTCAATTTCAACCACGGCGGGAAGGCCCGAACCCGCGGTTCCCGGTTGAACCACGCTTCCGCTCAAAACCACGTTTGTCATTTGATTTCCGCTTGCGTCATCCACCAGCGTGAAGAGATGCTTCACCACCTCACCCGCCTCGTTATAAATATTGACCGACACCTTCGCCAGCGTCCGGCTTACCACGGCCTGACGGGTGACGGTCGTTACAACGCCGAAGTTGTCCACGTTATCCATCTTGATGTGGTAAATCCCGTTGGACACGGGATCCCCGTGGGTGTCCCGTCCATCCCAGGTCCCCAACAGGTATCCGTTATGGTAAATCCCGATTTGGTTGTTTACCCCCAAAAGGCTGGTGATGGTTCCGGGCTGTAAATCGATGCTGTAAACGGGTTGTGAAAATTGTTTCACGAAAAGCTGGCGGATAAGCTCACCCGCTTCGTTATAAACACCCACCCGCACCGTGTAATCCCCGGAAACCCTGACCGTCGCGCCGGCGCTTAAAGGCGCGGGCAGTCCGGTACAATTTAAAACCGCCTGGTTGACGAGGCTTGTTCCGCCCGGGACGAAGGGATTCACCTTCGTGTCGTAGCTTAGGCTGTAGGTTCCGGGGGGGAGGGGTGAAGGAAGGGTCCAATTGATCATGGTGACGCCGGAAATAAAAGTCGCGCTTCCAGCGCCGATCGTTCCAAACCCCGTGAAGGTCACCCCGGCGGGCAGGGTGTCGTTGACCACGACCCCGCTAACAAGATTCCCCAAAACCGTGACGGCGAGGGTGTAGGTGAGGATGTCGTCCGATTGGGCGGTGGTTTTTGAAACCCGTTTTCCCAATTGAATATCCCAGGTCGGGGTGGGCGTGACCGTCGGGGTGTCGGTGTTGGTCGGCGTGGGGCTGTTGGTGGGTGAGTTCGTTGGAGTGGGGGTTGGGGTAAGGGTTGGCGAATGGGTCGGCGTGCTGGTGGGTGTTTTGCTGGGGGTCAGGGTGGCGGTATTACTGGGGGTTGGCGT
>JAHFCG010000018.1 GCA_023249615.1 candidate division FCPU426 bacterium
AGGATCTGCTGGAACAAACCTACAACCACCTCTATCCCAAAGGCAGCCTGGTTTACACCACTTGCTCCCTTGAAAAAGAGGAAAACCAACAGGTTGTTCAGTCTTTCCTGAGGGATCACCCCGATTATCAAGTCCTTAAGATGGCCGTTCCGGAGGGGCACCCTGAAATTTCAGTAGATGAAGAGGGTATGATTTTTTGGCCGACAGCGGATCATGACGGCGGGTTCATGGCGGTCATTCAGAAAAAATAATTGGATTGAGGATTTTTTGAGAATTCGATTTTTACTCATCTTTTTTATAAACCTAAATTTCGCGGTCCCGCTCGCGGGAGGCGAAACCACGGCGTCTTATGACGTTATTCTCAAGGGTGGATTAGTGGTGGATGGGTCCGGTGGCGCCCCCTACCTTGCGGATGTCGCCATCTCGGGGGGAAGGATCGCCAAAATCGGTGATTTGGGCGGTGGGAAGGCTGAAAAGCTGGTGGATGCCGCTGGTTTTGTTTTGGCCCCTGGTTTTATCGACCTCCTTTGCCACAACGACCTCCTGTGGACCCTTAAAGAACAAGAGAGAGCTATCCGGGGCGGTGTCACCTCGGGCCTGGCTGGCAATTGCGGGTTTTCAGTTTTAGATGTTCAAAAAAATCTCATCAAACTCCAGAAACAACACAGTCTTTTGAACCTGGGCACACTGATTGGCCAGGGGAGTGTCAGGGATTGGTTCGTCAAACATAACCGAAATAAACCGCCCACTCCGCAGGAAATGCTCACCATGAAGTTATTCGTGGATGGCGCTCTGGCGGCCGGAGCCTTTGGACTTTCGAGTGGTTTAGGTTATGAACCTGGTGAATGGTGCCAGCCGTCCGAATTGGAAGACCTTGCTTCGGTTCTTTCAAAATATCCCCATGCCGCGTATTACACCCATATCCGCAACTACCGGTCGAACGTTTTGGAAGCCATTAAGGAAGCCATACAGGTGGGTGAAAAGGCCAAAGTTCCTGTCGTCATCCAGCATCTTTTGTTCAAGCTTCCCAGCAATTGGGACCAAACTGAAAGCGGCTTGAAACTTTTGGAGGACGCGAGGGGAAGGGGTGATAACGTTTTCGCGACGGTCTACCCTTATGACTTCTGGGGGAACGAAGTTCAAATTCCCTTGGCTCAATTTCTTTATTTGCCCCGCGATGCCGATCGTTGGGCTTATTACCACAATGACGATAACTCCGGCCAAGTGCTGGCGGCCATTCGTAAGCGGCTCCAGGAGTATGGGGGGGGGGATAAAATCGAAATCACTCATGTTCACGCGAAGGCCTTCAAAAGTTTTTTGGGGTTCACGGTCAAGGAACTGGCAAAAAGGCAAAGAATTGCGGAAGAGGATTGTGTTCTTGGACTAATTTTGGAAAATGCCGGGGATGTCAAAATTTGTTATCACGGTCTTTCGGAAGAGGGCCTGATAAAAAAAATTCAGGCCCCTTTTGTTTTGTTTGGTTCGGATTCCACGGGCGCTATTCCCCACCCCCGCGACGTAGGGGCCTTTTCCCGTTTATTGGGCACTTACGTGAGAGAAAAAAGGGTCATCCGCCTCTCGGAAGCCATTCACCGGTTGACACAGGAGCCGGCCAACCTATTGGGATTAAAGGACAGGGGATTGCTGAAGGAAGGGTATTGGGGGGATGTGGTTGTGTTTGATCCCGTCGCCATCAAGGATAACGCCTCCGCGGTTTCCCCCTGGCAGGAGCCAACGGGAATGAAAATGGTGTTTGTAAACGGCGAGGTGGTGTTTGAAAAGAAAGTTTTTAACGGTAAATACCCGGGCCGGGTTTTAAGACGGGGAGAATGACCGCATGGATTTCATCCCTGGTTTAATCATTGAGTTTTTGGGTGATTTGGTATTGCAGCTTCTTTTTGAACTCGGGTTTCGGAGTTTGGCTGAACCTTTCACAAAACCGTCCGAACGTAAAACTCCCCTGGCCATTTTGGGTTTTCTTATTTATGGTTCAAGCGCTGGGTTACTAAGTCTGGTTTTTGTTCCGACACACATCACTCCCAATATAAAAATACGATCGGTGAACCTCATTATTACCCCCGTTTTGGCAGGTTTCGCCATGAGTTTATTTGGAAGCCTCCGCCAAAAACGCAACCTGCAATTGGCGGTTTTTGACAGGTTTTCATTTGGATATTCATTCGCTCTCGCGATGGCGATCGTGAGATTTTTCGGGGCCAAATAAAAGCCCCTTTGGTTCAAGAGGAAGAGCGGTCGAAAAATTTATTTTGAAAGCGGATCGTGGACTCCTATTTTAAAAACAAAAAATTACTTCAACCACCCATCCGGCGGGCCGCCCACTCGGACCGTACCGCCTGGATCATGGCTGAACATTCCAAACTGGCCTACGAACCAGACAGGAAAAATCTTCGTCAAAGTCTTAAGGCCGGCGGGTTTCATTTGGTTCAATATTTTGATCGAAATGAAACCCAGGCTTACCTGGCCCGTTCCAAAGATTATATGGTTCTTTCTTTCCGCGGCACCGAACCCAAGAAATTCAGGGATATTTGGACCGATCTTCAGTTTCTCCCTTTTAAACGAAAGCAGGGTGTCATGCATGAGGGTTTTTACAAGGCCTATCAGGACATCGAAAAAGATTTGGTTAAGGCTGTCAAAAAAATAAATCTCCCCCTTTATGTGACAGGCCATAGTCTGGGCGGGGCCTTGGCCCTGATGGCGGTCATGTACCTTCCGGATATGGATTGGACGGCGGCTTGTTATACCTTCGGCGGTCCGAAAGTGGGGAATGATGAATTTACGGATGGTTTATTCAAGGTTCCTGTTTACCGAACCGTTAACAGCTCGGATATTGTTCCTTCGCTTCCACCCTTTTTCCTAGCCCTATTCGGGATTAATTACCAACACGCGGGGGACATGAGGTATTTAACTCAGGATGGAAGATTGGTCATTGGAATTCGGGGCTACTTGCTTTATGTATGGGGAATGACAAAATCGCTACTCCCCTTTTGGTGGGGTCGATTTTTGGAAGACCATCGCATGGATATTTACCGGCAAAAACTTTTGAAAGTGGCATCGGACAGGAAATAAAATTATATTTTAATTTTCGGGTTAAATTAGTTTCTCCCGGTTAAAATAGTTTGTCTTTTGGGTTCTTTATGGGAACTTTTTGATCCTATTTTGGAGGTCTTTTATGAAGAGAAATTATTTAGGTTTTTTAGTTTTATTGGCCGGTATTTTATTGAAAACGGGATCTCCGGCCTACTGTGTTACGGCCGTTGAATATTACAACGCGGGCCTTCAACTTTATAACTCGAAAAATTATTCACAGGCCATCCAATATTTCAGCGCCGCCATCAGCTTGGAACCAAACCATACGGGGGCCCTCCAGGGAAGGGCGAATTGTTATTATTCCCTGGGGCAAACTCAGGAGGCCTTGACGGACTATGAAAAAGTCCAAACCCTAGCTCCTTCTGAAAAACTTTCCCAATTTATTCAGGCCCTTCGGGTAAAGGTCGGAACCGCTTCCCCCGCGGCAAATCCCGCTCTGCCGCCCATCAACAATCCACCCCCCACAAGCCCCGTCAACGAAAATGCAACCTCCATTTCCCCATCCACTTTTATCCCCAAGCGAGGGGCCCGAATCAAGGCGGGGTTATCCCTTTTGAATTTTTCTGATTTTACCGCCCATGTTCAGGCGAGTCAGGCTGAGGCCGCGTATCTTCATAATACTGATCCAACCTATGGTTTTACGGGTTTGGTTCCCACCGGTGCGCCGATGATTGGGGTTGAGGGGGTTTGGTGTCTTGGAAGGAATTTTGAAGTGGGCCTGGGAGTGAACTTTATTCCGGCGGGAAGTGTTAAAACAAGTTTTCAAAACGGGGGGAGTGTCACCATCCAGGATTCATTTGGAATCACGGCTATTCCGCTTTATCTGGATTGCAGATATTTAATTGGAACAGGCACCTTGAAACCCCATGTTTCCATTGGTTTTGTCGGAACGTCCATAGGAGTAAATTATTCTGAAGGTTGTACCCTGCCAACTTATATCAACACGGCAAACGGAAACTTCACCGGGTTTGCGTTTGGGGGTCAGGCGGAGGTCGGGGTGGATTGGCATCCTGCCGAATCCATAGCTTTTTCACCTTATCTTTGTTACCAGATCGGGAGCGGAAATACCTTCACCTCCACCATGGATATTGTTTCAGGCGGGGTTACTACCACTGGCCAACCAGTACAGCTTTATGTTATTCCCACCACGAATGGTAACGTCATTTCAGTCGTTACCAACGGAACCTTGGTTACGCCGGTTGCGGATGGGAACCAATTAATTAAACCGGGGAATTTAGCGCCCCCGGGTTCCAGGCCTCTTGTAATTGAAACAAGTGGACCCACGGCGGGAATCCAGTTTTCTTATTTCTTTTGAAATTTTGATAAAAAAACGTTTTTAAAATGCACGGGGACCCCCATGATTAAGGGCAGGTGTAACTGGCGTTAATTAGTATGCTGAAATTTCCGGTGGTTGGGGAAGTCAGGAAGTTCGGTAAAGCCCCATAAGTTTGATATTGATAAATTTTGTTTCCGACCCCGCTCTGTGAAACGATCAAACCCGTTGTGGATGAAATTACCGCCAACCAATAATTACCAGGGGCAAGAGCCACCGAAGGTGAAAGCGGGATCGAGAACCAACCAGGTAAGGCCGAAACCGACGGGGTTTGGGCTATCAGGGCGCCTGGGCTTCCGATACCGTCGCCGTAAATACCAGCCCGGATGGCTCCAGCATACCTGCAGTAAACATTGATGGAGGTTAAATGGGCGCTATCGGAAAGTGTATAAAGACTTGCCTCGATGTAATTTGCCCCGTGGGAATAATCCCAGAGGGTGCTAAATCTTCCAAAAGAAACCGCGCCGGAACAAGGGGCTGGAGTTGGAAGAACAACCGCAGAGGACGGCTGGAGGCTGTAAGTTTGCTGGCAGGCCAGCGGGGCGGCCAACAACCCGGCGGTCAGCAGAAGGAATTTAATATTGGTTTTCATATGGGTTAACCCTGAAATACAAAAGATTAGAAATTATAACATGAAGTTAGGAAACAGGTTTTAAAATAGGTTTTGGTTAAATAAAGGCCCTTTAAGGTCAGGAAATTTTCTTTTCGTAAATTCGGTACTTTTTAATGATTTTCCCGCCCATGGCCGTAATGCCGTTATTGATTCCTTCGTTGTCCTCCAAAGTCCAGGAAAGCTCCCCTCCCTTGACCTTGCGTTTTTTCCCTGTTTTAAGGGCCTCCAAATAAAGAATCGCTTCAAGCCCTTTTTTCCGGTATTCCGGAAGGACTCCCATGGCCATTTCACGGGTGTCATTGATCTTTCCCAACCCAAAAAGGAAGGTGAGGAGGGCAAAAGGTGCCCCCCAAGAAAAAAGTTCACCGTTCATTTTAATTAACAACTGGTTGACGTCCGGGATCACCAGGTTAAATCCAATGGCTTTTCCATCCACCTCGGCAAAAACCACAAAGTCAGGCCAGACGATATCCTTCAATTTTTTAACCTGATAATTAAATTCCGCCTCGGTCATGGGAACGAAGCCCCAATTTTTTTCCCAGATTTTATTGTAAAGTTCCTTTAATATCACCGCATCCTCGAATAAACGCTTCATATTGAGCGGACGCAGGGTGATTCTTTCCCTTTTCAAAGTTCGCTCCGCGATTTTAATGATTCTTTCGGGGGTTTCAATTTCGGCGGAAAGGTACCAGGCATAAAGGTCCTTGGCTTTTTGGTATCCAGATTTCTCGGCCAATTCAATGTAATAAGGCGGGTTATAGGTCATGGCTATTCGTGGGGGGGAATCGAACCCGTCCAGGAGGAACCCAAAATAATCATCATTGGAGGTGAAACTGGCGGGACCCCTAACACTGGTCATGCCTTCGGATTTTAAAAACTTTTCGGCTTCCAGGAAAAGGGCATTGGCCACACTAGGGTCGTTGACGCTCTCGAACCAGCCAAAAAAACCGACCTTTTCATTCCAGAAATTGTTGAAGTTGTCGTCCACGCTGGCGGAAATCCGCCCCACCAATTCATTTTGATTGTTATAGGCCCCAAAAAGCTTTCCGCGGGCGTGTTCCCAAAAAGGATTCTTTTTTAAATTCAACAGGCTTCGTTGGTCATCCAGGAAGGGAGGTACCCAGTTGGGATCCTTTTTACCGTTGGTGGAATAGATTTTCCAGGGAAGGTGAAGAAACGCCTCAAGGTTTTTTTTATCATTCGGATCGATGACCTGGACCGTGATGCCCATGCGATTCTCCTGATTAGGGGATGATTCCGTATTTCTTTCCGACTTTTTTAAAGCTTTCTAGGACTTGGGTAAGTTGAGCGTCGGTATGGGTGGAAGTGTAGGAGGTCCTGATTAATGTTTTGTCCGGAGGGACTGCGGGGGAAACCACAGGTGTAGCAAAAACCCCCAATTCTCCCAGCTCCTTGGTTATGGCGAAGGTCTTCATATTGTCCCCCACCATCAGGGGAATGATGGCGGAATTCGTATTAAGGGTATTCCAGCCCATGGATTTGAACTCGGACCGCATCCTCTTGATGATGACCCAAAGGCGTTCCCTGCGTTCCGGCTCCCGTTTGATGATTTCAAGGCTTTTTAGGGCGGCGGCGGTATCGGCGGGGGAGAGGCTTGCGGTAAAAATCAGCGGCCTGCTGTTATGGCGAAGGTAGTCGATCACTTTGTGGGTGGAGGCGATAAAACCCCCGATGGAAACGAGGGATTTGGAAAAGGTGCCCATAACCATATCCACATCCTTTTGGACTCCGAAATGGGATCCGATCCCCTCGCCATGGGGACCGAAAACCCCGATGGAGTGGGCCTCGTCAACCATTAATCTGGCGTCGTATTTTTTCTTCAATTCAACGATTTTGGTCAATTCACAAAGATCCCCGCCCATGGAAAAAACACCATCCGTTACGATAAGTTTGGGATTGTCCTTGTGGTTTGCCAGAACCCGCTCGAGGTCTTCCATGTTGCTGTGTTCATATTTGATTGTTTTGGCGAAGGAAAGTTTTTGACCATCCACGATCGAGGCGTGATTTTCACGGTCTGAAATGATGTAATCGCCACGAGTGGCGATGGTGGAAAGGGCACCGAGATTGGCGAGGAAGCCAGTGGAATAAACAAGCGCCGATTCCATGTGGACATAATCAGCCAGTCTTTCTTCAAGCTCAACACGGATATCCAGGGTGCCGTTAAGAAAGGGAGAGCCGGTGCAGGCTGACCCGTATTTTCGAATGGCTTGGACCATGGCTTCTAAAACCTCGGGGTGGGTGACGAGCCCCAAATAATTGTTGGAACCCACCATGATCATTTTTTTCCCGCCAATAGTGACTTCCGTGCCCATCTGGGAGGTGTTGGGCCGGAAATAAGGATAAACGCCCGCTTTGCGGACATCATCCGCGGCTGTCCAATTATTGGCCTTGTCAAAAATATCCATTTAACCCTGATCCTTTTCGGCTTTTAAAACGTGTTTTTGTTTTATCGAATCATCGAAATATGCATAATGCCCGATGAAATCGAGTTTGGAGTGCGGGGCATTATAGGCTTTGGCTTCCCCTGATTCAAACATTTTGCCCTTTTTCGGGGACTCCGGTTCAACCGCAAACCCTTAATAAAGTTCAAAGAAATAGGGCGGGGCTTGAAGTTTTTGAAATTTTTTTTTGAGGATCGAATGAAAAAATTTTCCCCTGTTTTGGTCACGGGAGCGAGCGGTTTTGTGGGAAGCCACCTGGCCGAGTCCCTTGCCCGTCAAAAAGTGAGGGTGAAAATGCTGGTTCGTAAAACCAGTAAAATCCCTTTCCCGCTTAAACACGGCATGGAATTGTGTTATGGGGATGTAACGGATATTGGATCAGTCCGCGGGGCCATGCGCGGGGTAAAAGCCGTGTACCACGCGGCTGGTATTTTGCGCGGTTCCGATTTTAATCATTTTAAAAATGTCAACGCTGAGGGGACCAGAAATGTTTGCAGGGCGGCCGAGGAGTTAAAAAATATTAAACGTTTTGTTTATATTAGTTCCCTTTCCGCGGCGGGGCCTTCCGAGATGAATTCCTCGATCAATGAGACGGTTCGGTGTCGTCCGGTCAGTTTTTATGGCCAGACCAAGTTAATGGGGGAAGAAATCACGATGTCCTATCGAAAAAAATTTCCGGTAACCGTTTTGAGGCCCGCCGCCGTTTATGGTCCGAGAGAAACGGATATTTTTGCTTATTTCAAGATGGTCCGGCAGGGGTTTGTCCTTATACCGGGGGATGGAAAACAGCCGGTCAGTTTTGTTCATGTATCCGATCTTGTGGAGGCCATTCTCAAGGCGGGCTCCTCGCCCCGGGCGGTGGGACAGGTTTATTTTGTCAGTGATGGGAAAAGCTATCGTTTTGAGGAGTTCGCGGCCTTTATAGGCAAAGCACTAAATAAGACTTATTTGACTATCAAGGTTCCCATGGGAATCGTTAAAATAGTGGCGTTGCTGGGGGATCTGGCCGCTTTGATTTCAGGGAAACCAACCATGGTGAACCAGGATAAAATCAAGGAGGCTCAGGTTCCGGGTTGGGTTTGCAGCAACGAAAAAATTCAAAAGCAGTTAGGGTTTAAACCGCGGTTTGAAATTCAGCGGGGAATTGAAAATACAATTCAGTTTTATCTTTCGGCTGGTTGGCTTAAGCCGTACCTATGGAGAGAAAAATGAAATTTTCTAATTTTAGGCTTTTGGTCTTGGGTTTGTTCCTTCTTGGACTGGCGCTGCGTCCGGCGGGGGCTCAAAATCAATGGATCGACTCCATTCTTCCCCCTGACCACCTTTTGGAAAACCTTCCATGGATGGGAGATGACGGGAAAATCGAAAGCAAAGGCCTTTTTGACTTTGAGGATATCCGTGGAAATGGACAAAAAGATTTAATCCTCATTTACCGGCAATCTGTTCCCGTGAATGAGCTGGACAAACCCCACAACCAAACCCTCATCGTGTGTTTTTATGACTCGAAACAACAAAAATACATCAAAAATTTTGAGGATGAGGGCGGAACCATTCAATGGGTTAGGTTTCTCAATGGCGCCGATAAAAAGAGTTTAAATTTGGTTCTTCAAAGGGATGATTTGAAGGGTAATCAGGTGCTTAAGGGTTTCGCTTTTTTGAACGGCGGGATGAAGCAGGTTCTGGAGGCGATGGCTCCACAGGTTTACGCGAAATTTTTAACCGGGTTCGCGGGGACGGATATTGTTTGTTCCTCCAAGGAGATGCCGAAGGATCGGACGGACGGGGAGCATGTTTTTTCCTGGGATGAGGGGAAATCCCAGTATGCCGAGGGGAAAAGTACCGGGACGGCCGGGTGGACGGGCGCTTCCATCTCCATACCCGTTGTCGTGGTTGAGAAAAAACCGGTTGAAACTGTTCCAAAAACCTTTGCTCCTTCCGTAACAACGGAAAAACCGATCGTAAAGGCATCTCATCCTTCCAAAAATGGCTGGTGGGATGAACCCTTGGATAAGGATGCCGGCGCCACAAAGTTGAGGACCGAATTGGTTCCTGCGCTGATCAAAAAAGGGGATGTGGCTGGTTTAGGAAAAAAGGCCAAGGCTTTTTTTGAAGTTCTTGATAAAAAGGGGGTTTCCCAGAAGGAAATTGCCAGTATACGTTCGGGATATTACGCGGCGGTTGCTTCCGCGGTTTTGGATAACGGCGATGCCAAGGGGGCCAAATATTACCTAAAGCTGGCTTTGACTCTTCAGGCGGATAATCCGGATGCCCTGCTCTTGAAAGAAAAAATAAAGTAACCAATATGAATGAGGTTGTATCGAGCCAATAAGTAAAAAAATAAAAAAGCCGTGAAACAAAGTGTTTCACGGCTTTTTTATTTTTGGCGTTCCTGGGGTTTTGGCCGAGCCCAACTCGTATATGAATGTTCGAAGCCATCGGCCTCGAATTGGATTTTGAGGAAAATGGTGCCCGAGGCGGGACTCGAACCCGCACGGGTTTCCCCATACGCACCTCAAGCGTACGTGTCTGCCATTTCACCACCCGGGCATCGTCAGAAGGATCCTTCAAACGAGGAAGCGTATTATAACTTGCGACTTTTTAATGTCAAATCGTGTCACACCCCGGACCCTATTCAGCTAGTTTATACATGGGACGAGAATTAAGCTGAGATTGGACACTTCTGGAATGGTAAACTAGGCGAATGGCACGCGGAAAAACAAGTGGATCCATGCTCAAATCTTTGCTTTCTTTGGCCCTTCTTTGCCTTTTTCTTTGGGGTGTTGGCCAACAACCATTTTTTCCATCTTTTCGACTCATTCGTGATACGGAATGGAACCTTGCCCTTTTTTTTCCAATTTGGGGCCAAAGGCTTCTCTCACTGGTTTGGGTTTTTCCTTTGGGCCTCGGTTTTTTGGGCTGGAGCCGTCTTCTTCGAGTGAAGTTTTTTTCTTCAATCGAAAAAGGAGCGGGGACTTTTCTTGGGCTTTCCTTGACCCTCGCGCTTTTTTCTCTTTATGTTTTTTCCCTGGGAATCAATGACCTCTTGTATTGGTATTTGACCTCTCTCTTTTTTATTCCGTTTTTGGGTGAAGGATGGACCGGGTGGAAAGAGATGTCATTTGGAATTACGGGGATCAAAGGCTGGGGCAGGCTGGGGTTGGCGCCGGCGCTTCTATGGGCCTTCGAATATTTCTCCCCGCCCTTGGCATGGGACGCGATTCTGGACCATTTTCGGTATGCCCGGGAAGTTTCGCGGCTTCACCAAATACCATTCCATTGGGTCAATCATACGGGCGATATGCCCAAGGCATCCGAGCTGATTTTGGCCGGCTTTTGGAATATGGGCGGGGAAACCCTCTCCAAAATTTCGCTCGTTTTACCGGCTTTTTTTACGGGTTGGCTTTTGACTCATTTTACAGGGAAAAGGGATAGCCCGATTTCGGCGGCCATTTTTTGGACCTGCCCTTTTTTCTTTGCCCTTTATTCTTGGGGTTACGTGGAAGGCTATTTGGCGTTTTTTGAAGTTCTTGCCGTTTTTTGTTTTTGGAAGGCCCTACTGGAACCCAAAAATGGGATTTGGCTTCCGGTTACTTTTTTTTTCCTGGGAACAGCTTTTGCCATCAAGTACACGGCAATCTTTGCGATTGGATCTGTGGGGTTCATTGTCATTCGTGGAAAATTCTTTCAGAAAAAGTCTTTAACGTTGAATCCCTCGTATTTTCTTTTTTTAATCCTTCCGATATTCCCGTGGCTTTTCAAAAATTGGCTGGCTTTTGGCAATCCCTTCTATCCCCTGATGACTTCCGCTTTTGGCTCAGTGGCGGGCTACAGCCCTGAAATGGAGCAAGGCCTCTTAATTGACACGGGGTTACCCTTAACATCGAGCCTGTTAAGATTTCCGCAAGCGCTGTGGAACTCGTTTTTCACAACTTCTAATGCGGTGAACGCCGCTCTGACCCCTCTTGTGGTAATGAGCCTTCCTTGGATGTTGGATGTTTTTAAAAAAAGACTCGGATCTTTTCTTTTTTCTTTTTCGGTTTTGTTTTTCACATATTGGTTTTTCGCTAGCTCAAGTTTTCGCCATGCTTCGGGAGGGACGGTCGTGCTTGCGCTTTTAGCCGCCATGGCTTGGGAAGAAGCGTTCAAGGAAAAGGGCAACGAGACAAAGCTTGTTTTCGGCCTAGGGGCCGCGTTATCCCTTTGGCTTTGCCTTTCGGCTCAACTCACAACGACAGCGCCTTACGCTTCGGCTTTGGGTTTGGAGGATCCCCAGGTTAGATTGAAAAAGCATTATTCGTATGATTTCGATACCTACACAGCCTTTAGGGGAATTGAGGCGCATTCGGAGCCCCGTGACAAGGTTGTGGCCTTCGCGGTTTTTCAAACCTATTACCTAAATAGAACGGCTTTTGTGGATTTTAAATGGAAGATGCCCATCTTTCTCCGGTGGGCTTCCAAATGTCAAACCGCCGAAGGACTATCATCGGTTTTGAAAAAAGAAGGGGTTGTTTATTTTCTTTACCAACGCGGAGAAGCTGAAGCCATGTCTAAATTGGAAAAGGATTTTCGCCTGGAGGGAATGCCTCAAAAAGAATACGAGAGATTCTGGAGTCTCTTTATGGAACAGGTTTACCAGGGGAGAAATTGCCTTGTTTACAAGGTTTTGGACAAGCCCTCGATTAAACCTTGGCCTTTAACCTGTTTGCCGGGTGTTTGGGAAAAACTAAAGAAAAATTGAAGCGTTTTATTTTTGGCCATAAAGAAGAGGATTGGGTTTAAGTTCGCACTCCATCGCGATCCGGATGTTCCTGATTTTCTCCTGATTTCTCAATTCATAAAGTCTTGGAACCACCTGATCCCTGAGGCTAATGGGGGAAACGGGATTAATAAAAATCTTGGTTCCTCCCTCAAAACCGGCGGGATTAATGGTCCGCCATTTAATTAAAATATGCCATGGCATTACGTTTACGGCATCCCGGGGCGAATAATACCATTCCTCGTTACAGGGAATCTGGCTGCCCATTGCGGCATGACAGGCGTGGACGAGGTCAGAAAACCCGCGTAATTCATCCTCGGTATGCTCTTCGGGTCTTGCGTTCCTGCTTTTGGAATAAATCGCGAGGGTGGGGAAGCGGTGGCCGATTTCTGATAGCGCGATGGCGAAATCATTTTCCGCGAAAACCAGGTTGTGATACGCGGAAAAATTGACAATGGACTCGTTGTAAATGTTTGGATTTTCTCTAACGATATCCACTTCGTCCTGAATGGAGGTTCCCCATTCATCCAACCCCACCAGCTGTTTATGAAGGTGATCGAAAGAGGCTCCGGCGGGTTGAAGCCAGTTTTGAAAAATGGTGACATAACGTACATAGCGGTTGTTGTTGTATATGTCGGTCATCGCTTCGATGGTGAAACGCATAAAACGGTAATGGTCCTCCGGGGACAATTCCCCCGAGGAGGAAAGTTCAATATCCCATTCGGCGCCGGTTTTGAAATGCCGGCCGGCAATGACCAATTCGTGCGCCCCGCCGAAAAAAGCGTTGGCTAAATGAAATTTTTCTTCCTGCGTGATTTTTGAAATTTCTTCCGAGGTTTTTCCGGAAAATTTAAGTTTGTTGTCAATTATTTGGGTGACATGTTCCAAGCCCCTTGAATTGCCAAGGTAATGTTGTTTCCAAAGGGATTGGGAGGGCGAAAGAAGAAAACCGTGATTTTTAATCCAGTAATCAATTGTAACAATCTCAAAAAGGTTCGCCACCCTTCGGAACAGGGCGGCGGAGGCCTCAATAAGATCAGGATTTAATCTTTCGATTTTTTGATATTGTCCATCGGAGGTTCGCAGTAGCCTGGCTTTTTCAGGGGGTGTTCTAAAATATTCTGTTTCGCAAAAATCGCAATAATTTTCCCTTCCGGAATTGGGAAGCGGTTTAGGGGGCTTCAAAGTGCGGTTATAATGGGGTCGGTGGGCCCGGTCGGGAACGGTCCAAACTTCGGTGCCAGTCAACGGGTTGATATGTTTGAGAGTCCCGTCCGGCATGGTGAAATACGGGTTTTGAATTTTTCGCATGGTTTCTTTTTAAGACTAAGGGATCAGGCTTTTTTTCTAGAGTAAAATTGTAACGGAAGACCTACAATGACGCAATTGGGTTGTTTTAGGTGAAGATAAAATCCGGTTTAGATAAATTTTCCTGATTCCGTTCAGGTTTTAATTTTCCTTTTCCCTGGAGTCCAGATTGAAACTTTTATGTTTGTCGGATTATTGCGGCGCCGGTGAGAAATTATCCCTGCTTCCTCAAATGGTCCGGGCCGAGGATCCTGACTTTGTTTTTTATTGCGGCGGATCAATGAAGGGCGAAAAAAGGGCGTTGGAATATGAGACTGCCCGAAAGTTTCACAGTAAACCTGACATGGATAACCCCGCTATCAGGGCCGAGGTTATACAGGATACTGAATACCTTCAACAGTTTCTTCTGGCGTTAGCCGATACACAAAAAATCATTTACCCCATTCCGGGTTATCATGACGCTCCCGAATCCCTTTATTTTAAAACCGTTTACAACTATGCCCATATTTATCCCAATTTAAAGCCTGCCCACGAAATGATGCATCGCGAGGACCAGTTTATGGTCGCCGGCTTCGGCGGGGATATGACTCTGAGCGACGATAATCGGGATTTTGTCCTCCAGTATTCCCGGACTTGGGTTGAGTTTGCGCTCCGGCGTTTGGAATATTTTCCCGGCGAAAAAATTCTCCTGTTTCATTCACCGCCTGTATGCCGGCTCGATGTTTCGGATGGGGAACATTGCGGGGTTTTATTGATAAATGAGTTAATTGAAAGGGTTTCGCCGCGTTTGGTTTTGTGCGGGAGGGCGAAGTCAGGCCAGGGAACGGTCAAACTAGGCGGGAGCGTAATTGTGAATCCCGGCCCATTTTGGGATGGCCACTACGCTGTCATTGATTATCCCTCGCTGGATGTAAAATTTTTGAACGTAAAAAACCTGTAGTCATCGGTGAAAGTTCAACTGCCCCCCCTGTTATCCATTGAAAATTTAGAGGTTGTTTTAACAGATCGATCCCAGGATCGAATTGGATTGGTTTTAAGGGGAGTCAACCTGGCTATCCATGAGGGGGAATGTCTGGCCTTGGTGGGGGAATCGGGATGCGGGAAGAGTATGACCGCCCTTTCTATTTTGAATCTTTTGCCGAGCCCGCCCATGGAAATTCGTTCCGGAAAAATACTTTTTAAAAAACAAAATTTGAAAGATTTAACCGAGACCGATTGGCGGAAATTACGCGGAAAAGAAATCGGAATCATTTTTCAGGAACCTTTTACTTCCCTGAATCCCGTCATTCGTGTTGGAGAACAAATTGAGGAGGTTTTGCGGATTCATTCCAATATTCCCGTGGGGGAAATTCGGACAAGTGTTTATCGACTATTGACCGATGTGGGTCTTTCGGATCCGGAAAGAATTTCGGAACAATACCCCCACCAACTTTCCGGGGGAATGTGCCAAAGGGTTATGATAGCCATTGCCATCGCGGGAAACCCTTCCTTGTTGATTGCCGACGAACCCACCACGGCCCTCGATGTCACCGTGCAGGCCCAAATTCTTGATTTGCTTTTCCAAATGAAGGAAAAGTTTCGTTTGTCGGTTTTGTTTATCACTCACGACCTTCGAGTTGTCCGGAATCACGCGGATCGTGTCGCGATCCTTTACGCGGGGCAAGTTGTTGAGGAAGGTCCTCCTGAAAAATTATTCGATCACCCCCAACATCCCTATACCGAAGGACTGCTGGAATCGCTCCCGGAGTTTTCCCACAAGGGACGCCCGCTTTACAGTATCCCGGGGGCTGTTCCCTCGCCCTTTGCCCCCAAAAAGGGTTGCGCTTTCGCCGAAAGATGTCCCAAGGTCGAAAACAAGTGTCGCCAGTTGGAGCCGGATTTGAATGAAAAAAACAAAGGACATTGGGTGCGATGTTACTATCCGTCCGAAAAATAAGTAAAACCTTTCCCGTTAGCCGGGGTTTACTTGGGAATCCAACATCCTTTGTGAGGGCTTTGGAAGAGGTTTCTTTTGACGTGGAACAGGGGAGGATTACGGGTGTCGTGGGGGAATCCGGTTGCGGGAAAAGCACTCTTGGAAGATGTGTGGTTGGGCTTCATGAACCCTCCGAGGGTTCGGTTTGGTGGGGTGGGGAGGATCTTTTCAAAATGGACGTTCGGAAACGCCGCGCGTTGCAAAGACGTTTTCAAATGGTTTTTCAAAACCCGTTCGCTTCGCTGAACCCCCGGCAAAAAGTGAGGGAAATATTGTTTGAAACCCTTGAGGTTCATGGTTTGTTGGGGGCCAACGAACGGATTTCGTTCACAAAGGACCTGCTGGAAAAAGTTGGTTTACAAACAGGTGATTTGGAAAAATATCCACATGAATTTTCAGGCGGTCAACGGCAAAGAATTGGCGTGGCCCGCGCCTTGGTTGGACAACCCGAATTAATCGTTCTCGATGAGCCTGTTTCTTCTTTGGATGTTTCCGTTCAGGCATCCATTTTGAACTTGTTGGCCGGCCTGAATAGGGTTCAAAAGATAAGTTATCTCTTCATTTCCCATGATTTGAAGGTGGTGGGTTATTTAAGCGAGCGGGTAATGGTGATGTATTTGGGGAGGATTGTTGAAGAAGGGTTGACCGCCCAGGTCCTCCAAAACCCGAGGCATCCCTATACCAAAGTCCTATTGGCGGCAAGCGATGGAAAAAGTGTTCCCGTAAAAGGGGAACCGCCGAGCCCGGTAAACAAACCACCTGGTTGTTCGTTTCATACACGTTGTCCCTATGCCGAAAAACGATGTTTTGAGGAGACGCAGGAGCTCGCGGTAGTCGATCAATCATTGAAAGTGGCCTGTTGGAAGTGGGATCATTTATAGCCCGAAATCCAAATATTCGTTTCCCCGGGTATTGCTAATAAATGGCCCTTTTAAGGTATAATGTCATTGTTGAGTGAGGCCTGCCAGTCTTCCTTTGATCATTCCTTGAAAAAAATTAATCCCAAAAGTTTTTGTTTTTCCAATTTAGTTGGAGGTAATCCTTGAAAACCATGATTGTGAATCCGCCCACCTGTACGGGAATGAAGTATATTCGCGAGGGACGTTGTGAACAGAGGCTAAACTCTTTTCAGTACGTGATGGTTCCCATTTCCCTTCCTATGATTGCCGGAGCCTTGGAAGCCGAGAAACATGAGGTGAAATTGCTTGATTGCATCGCCAACGATGTCGATATTGAGGACCTTAAGAAGGTCATTTTGGAATTTAAACCCGCCTTAATTCTGTTCAATATGTCGACCGCGACCTCCTCCAGCGACCTTCAGGTTATCGACATGATGAGAACCGTGAGCAATGCCCATTTTACAGTAATTGGTAATCACGCCACATCTCTTCCGGAAGAGGTTTTAAAAGGCTGTGCCCTGGATTCCGTTATCCGTCGTGAACCTGAATTAACCGCCCAGGACCTGGTTAAGTCTGTAGAAAAGGGAATTGATCTTTTGAAGGTTTTGGGGATTTCTTTTAAACAAAAAGACGGGACCATTATTCACAACGAAGACAGGCCTTTTAATGAAAATCTGGATGATTTGCCCTTCGCCGCAAGGCATCTTTTAGATAACGCTCGTTACACTCTTCCGGTAATCAATGAGCCATATACCCTTATTATAACCAGCCGGGGATGTCCATATTCCTGCATTTACTGCACGGCCTATCAATATTATGGGAAAAAGGTACGTCTTCGAAGCGCTGAAAATGTCGTGGATGAAATGCAGGAATGTCTTGAAAAGCACGGTCTTCGAAACTTCACCATGTGGTCGGACACCTTTAATCAAAACCGGAAGTTTGTGATGGATGTTTGCGCTGAATTGAAAAACCGCGGACTTGAAAAGAAAATCCGATGGATGGCAAATAGCCGGGTGGACCATGTTGATCCGGAAGTTCTTTCGGAGATGCGTTCTTCGGGATGCATTGGTATTTCCTATGGGGTTGAGTCAGGTGTTGAGGAAATTTTAAAGAATATGAAAAAAGGCGCCACGGCTGAACAGGCAAGGATCGCGGTTAAACAGACAAAAGAAGCTGGTATTGAGGTTTTGACCCACATCATTTTCGGTTTACCTGGCGAAACGATGGAAACCATAAAAGAAACCATCAAATATGTGAAGGAACTGGATCCTGATTACGCACAGTTTTATTGCGCCATTCCTTTTCCGAAAACAGAGTTGGAAGCCATGGGCAAAAAAGAAGGATGGATTACAACTGAAGATTATGCGAAATACGAACTGAACCAACCTATTTTGAACCTACCCGGGTTATCGATTGATCAGTTACAGGAGGCTAGGAAAATGGCCTATCGGTCCTTTTATTTAAGACCTAGCTATATTTTCAAAAGATTAAGGAAAATAAATGGTTTAGGGGACCTATTAACCAACTATAGACAGGCAAAGGACTTCATTTCGAGCTGGATTTCCGAGAAATCAACCAAAAAAACACCGGTTTCTGGGGTTTCCGACGTTCCAGTGGCCCAAGGCTCATCTACACATTAAGGCTTGAAAATTAAGAGGAAAAACCTAATTATTAGTTGACAGCTGGGTAGTGCTTTAGTATAAATGCTGACCCCTGGCCACAAAGGCTTGTGGCCTCGTTCTTTGAATAGAAAAACCAATAACAATCGGAAGTGAAGACGTCGTTTCGATTGCGGTGCTCATCGCAGCGGTGAGATTTGTTGTGCCTTTCACCCCTGAGGTAAGCATCGAATGGATGCTTGTCTGTGTTCCAAATTCCCGGCCCTAATCAGCGGGGAAGGCGGTACATTTCCTTCCTTCGGGAAGGGGACGATTGGTCTTTGAAAACTAAATAGTGCATACGAAACAAGTTTGGGTGCTTGTCAAAAGTAGTTTGAGTTTTTAGTTGAGCCGCAAATTTTCTTATGGAGAGTTTGATTCTGGCTCAGGACAAACGTTGGCGGTGCGTCTTAGACATGCAAGTCGTGCGTGAAAGCCCGCAAGGGTGAGTAAAGCGGCGAACGGGTGAGTAATACTTGGGTAACATCCCTCTTAGATTGGGATAACGCGCCGAAAGGCGTGCTAATACCGAATAAGACCACGACCCCTCCGGGGGTTGAGGTCAAAGATGGCCTCTATTTATAAGCTATCACTAGGAGATTGGCTCAAGCACCATTAGCTAGTTGGCGGGGTAACGGCCCACCAAGGCTACGATGGTTAGCCGGCCTGAGAGGGTGATCGGCCACACTGGGACTGAGATACGGCCCAGACTCCTACGGGAGGCAGCAGTTTGGAATATTCCACAATGGGCGAAAGCCTGATGGAGCGACACCGCGTGAAGGACGAAGGTCTTCGGATTGTAAACTTCTTTAGACCTAGATGAAGACTTCAAGGTGAATAATCTTGAAGTTTGACAGTATAGGTAGAATAAGCCACGGCTAACTCTGTGCCAGCAGCCGCGGTAATACAGAGGTGGCAAACGTTGTCCGGATTTATTGGGTGTAAAGGGCATGTAGGTGGTTTTGTAAGTCAAAGGTGAAATGGCCCGGCTCAACCAGGTCATTGCCTTTGAAACTGCAGAGCTTGAGTACGGAAGAGGAAAGCGGAATTCCCAGTGTAGCGGTGAAATGCGTAGATATTGGGAGGAACACCGGTGGCGAAGGCGGCTTTCTGGTCCGAAACTGACACTGAGATGCGAAAGCCAGGGGAGCAAACGGGATTAGATACCCCGGTAGTCCTGGCCGTAAACGATGAGAACTAGGTGTTAGAGGTATCCACTCCTCTAGTGCCGCAGCTAACGCATTAAGTTCTCCACCTGGGGACTACGACCGCAAGGTTGAAACTCAAAGAAATTGACGGGGGCCCGCACAAGCAGTGGAGCATGTGGTTCAATTCGACGCAACGCGAAGAACCTTACCTGGGTTTGACATCCTCTGACCGCCTATGAAAGTAGGTTTCCCCGCAAGGGGCAGAGAGACAGGTGCTGCATGGCTGTCGTCAGCTCGTGTCGTGAGATGTTGGGTTAAGTCCCGCAACGAGCGCAACCCCTATTTTTAGTTGCCACCAGGTTATGCTGGGCACTCTAGAGAGACCGCCGGTGACAAACCGGAGGAAGGTGGGGATGACGTCAAGTCCTCATGGCCTTTATATCCAGGGCTACACACGTGCTACAATGGCGGATACAAAGGGTTGCGAACCCGCGAGGGGGAGCCAATCCCAAAAAGTCCGCCCCAGTTCAGATTGGAGTCTGCAACTCGACTCCATGAAGCCGGAATTGCTAGTAATCGCGGATCAGCACGCCGCGGTGAATACGTTCCCGGGCCTTGTACACACCGCCCGTCAAGTCACGAAAGCCAATTGCACCAGAAGCGATTGCGCTAACCCGCAAGGGAGGCAGATTGCGAAGGTATGGTTGGTGATTGGGACTAAGTCGTAACAAGGTAGCCGTATCGGAAGGTGCGGCTGGATCACCTCCTTTCTATGGAGAACATGTTAGAGGAACCCTTTTGAGGGTGCGCTCTAACGTAACTCCGAAGTGGATACCCAAACAAGTTATGCGCTATTTAGTTTTGAGAGGCCAATCCAGAATTGGTTCTTTCTTACGTTGAAGTTGTACTTTTGGGTGTGGTTCAAGCGTCATACCCTGCGCCGACCTGGAATGGGCCTATAGCTCAGTTGGTTAGAGCGCACCCCTGATAAGGGTGAGGTCACTGGTTCGAATCCAGTTAGGCCCACCATTTTTGGGTGTGGTCTGGCTGGGGAAAAAGGCGGAGGGGATGTAGCTCAGTTGGGAGAGCACCTGCTTTGCAAGCAGGGGGTCACCGGTTCGATCCCGGTCATCTCCACCAATTTGAGCTGATGGATCGGACAAAAGTAAAAGGCTGCATGAATCTTTTTGAGGTTCAAAAAAATTCATGGAGCTTTTGTCGTCGTAAGGCGGCAAGCTTCGCCAGGCCAAATTGGCCTGGGACGTTCCTCGGAACGTTTGGTTCTTTGACAAACGATAGAAATACTACTATTTAAGCTGAACCGAGTGCATTAGAAGATTCTTATGCGGTGGCAAAGAAACATGTGATCAAGCTACTAAGAGCGTATGAAGGATGCCTTGGCGTCAGATGGCGATGAAGGACGTGACAGCCTGCGAAAAGTTCCGTGGAGCCGGCAATAGGCATTGAAACGGAAATGTCCGAATCGGGAAACCGTCTGGGGCAAACCCCCAGAACTCCCGCCTGAATTCATAGGGCGGGTTGAGCCGACCTGGAGAAGTGAAACATCTCAGTATCCAGAGGAAAAGAAATCGAACAGATTCCCCCAGTAGTGGCGAGCGAAAGGGGAACAGCTCAAACCTTGTATGTGTAAGCCTGTGAGCGTTGCATATGAGGGGTTGTAGGGCTTGCATGATCGTTTTACAGAACGGTCGTGGAGTTACAAAAGAAATGGATAGCCGAAGGGCCTGGGACGGTCCGACACAGAGGGTGAAATCCCCGTAGGCGAAATCTACTTTCTCTCCAAGCAAGTTCCTGAGTACCACGAGACACGTGAAACCTTGTGGGAATCCGGGCAGACCACTGTCCAAAGCTAAATACAAGCTGACGACCGATAGTGAAACAGTACCGTGAGGGAAAGGTGAAAAGCACCCCGAGAGGGGAGTGAAATAGTACCTGAAATCATACGCTTACAATCAATGGAAGCACTATTTTAGGAGGTGGCTGGCTTACGGGTCAGTCGCGCCTATCAGTGTAACCGTGTGCCTTTTGCATAATGATCCGGAGAGTTATTAAATGAAGCGAGGTTAAGCCCCGTAAGAGGGGTGGAGCCGTAGCGAAAGCGAGTCTTAAAAGGGCGTCCAGTTTCATTTATTAGACCCGAAGCGGGATGATCTAGCCATGACCAGGGTGAAGCCTTGTTAACACGAGGTGGAGGCCCGAACCAATGTATGTTGAAAAATGCTTGGATGAGTTGTGGATAGGGGTGAAAAGCCAATCGAATTCCGTGATAGCTGGTTCTCCTCGAAATATCTTTAGGGATAGCCTCGGGAAGTAGTTAGCGGTGGTAGAGCACTGATTGGGCTAGGGGCCTTAACAGGTTACCAAATCCTTTCAAACTCCGAATGCCGCTAATGTAATCCCGGGAGTCAGTCTGTCAGCGCTAAGGTTGACGGTCGAAAGGGAATCAACCCAGCCCATCAGCTAAGGTCCCCAAGTACATGCTAAGTGGTAAAGGATGTGGAGTCGCCTAAACAACCAGGATGTTGGCTTAGAAGCAGCCATCATTTAAAGAGTGCGTAACAGCTCACTGTTCGAGCGATTCTGCGCCGACAATTTAACGGGGCTCAAGCATGTCACCGAAGCTGTGGATTTGCATCCTCCTCGGAGGGTGCATCTGGTAGAGGAGCGTTCTGTCGTAGGATGAAGGCTGACCGTAAGGACAGCTGGACGAAACAGAAGTGATCATTCCGGATTAAGTAGCGTAAATGCGTGTGAAAAACATGCACGCCGTAAATCTAAGGTTTCCTCGAGCAAGGGTAATCCGCTCAGGGTAAGTCGGTTCCTAAGTCGAGGCCGAAAGGCGTAGATAATGGATGTCAGGTTAAAATTCCTGAACCGCCGAAGGACGTTATCACCGATGGGGAGACGCAGAAAGATAGGAGAACCCGGCCGATGGTCGAGCCGGGAGGGGTTCATAGGTGGGCTTGTAGGTAAATCCGCGAGCCATTAACACCGAGGGACTACTCGAGCCGCAAGGCGAAGTCTTTGACTCTACGCTGCCAAGAAAATCCTCTAGGGAGTCCCAGGCGACCGTACCGCAAACCGACTCAGGTAGATGAGGAGAGAATCCTAAGGCGCTCGAGTTATGTGTTGCCAAGGAACTCGGCCAATTACCCCCGTAACTTCGGGAAAAGGGGGGCCGCTTTACGTGAAGGGCTCGCGCCTGGAGCGTGAAGTGGTCGCAGAGAAATGGCTCAGGCGACTGTTTAACAAAAACACAGCACTCTGCTAAGTCGAAAGACGATGTATAGGGTGTGACTCCTGCCCGGTGCTGGAAGGTTAAGGGGATGGGTTAGCGCAAGCGAAGCTCAGAACCGAAGCCCCAGTAAACGGCGGCCGTAACTATAACGGTCCTAAGGTAGCGAAATTCCTTGTCGGGTAAGTTCCGACCTGCACGAATGGAGTAACGATCTGGGCACTGTCTCGGCAACATGCTCGGCGAAATAGTAGTTCGAGTGAAGATGCTCGATACCCGTATCTAGACGAAAAGACCCCATGAAGCTTTACTGCAAGTTGACACTGAACTTTGATTTAACATGTGTAGCATAGGTGGGAGACTTTGATGGAGGGGCGCCAGCCTTTCCGGAGTCATTAGTGAAATACCACTCTTGTTGTATTGAAGTTCTAACCTAGAGCCGTTATCCGGTTCAGGGACAATGTCTGCTGGACAGTTTGACTGGGGCGGTCGCCTCCCAAATTGTAACGGAGGCGCCCAAAGGTTCCCTCAGCGCGGTTGGAAATCGCGCTAACGAGTGTAAAGGCATATGGGAGCTTAACTGCGAGACAGACAAGTCGAGCAGGTGCGAAAGCAGGGCTTAGTGATCCGGCGGTACCTCGTGGGAGGGCCGTCGCTCAACGGACAAAAGCTACTCTGGGGATAACAGGCTGATCTTGCCCAAGAGTTCATATCGACGGCAAGGTTTGGCACCTCGATGTCGGCTCATCACATCCTGGAGCTGAAGTAGGTTCCAAGGGTTAGGCTGTTCGCCTATTAAAGTGGTACGTGAGCTGGGTTCAGAACGTCGTGAGACAGTTCGGTCTCTATCTGGTACGGGCGTAGGACATTTGAGGGGAGCTTTCCCTAGTACGAGAGGACCGGGAAGGACGTATCTCTGGTACTCCTGTCATCCTGCCAAGGGTGGTTGCAGGGTAGCTATATACGGACGAGATAAACGCTGAACGCATATAAGCGTGAAACTTACCCCAAGATGAGATGTCCCGGGACACAAGTCCCCTAAAGGCTCCACGTAGACTACGTGGTTGATAGGCTGGGTGTGTAAGGCCCGTAAGGGTTTAAGCTGACCAGTACTAATCCGCCGTGAGGCTTGATCATATGTTTTTTTTCCATCGCATCTTTAATCGCACTCGAGTTCAGTTGTGGTATTTCTATCGTTGAATTTATATCCAATAGGCTGTTATCTTTAACAGCAGTTATTGTGATCGCTGTTTCCCGGTGATTTTAGCGGAGGGGAAACACCCGTTCCCATTCCGAACACGGAAGTTAAGCCCTCCAGCGCTGATGGTACTTCACATGTCTTGTGTGGGAGAGTAGGACGTCGCCGGGATTTTTTAAATGAACCCGATTCCTCGAAAGAGGGGTCGGGTTTTTTTATTTGGAGTTTTCGAGAGATTTTAACATCTGTCTTAAAGCAATGCTGGCGGGATCAAGGATTAGAGCTTTTTTCAGTGTCCTGATTGCTCCTTCAGCTTGTCCCGCATCCCAAAATTCAAACGCGGAATTAACATAGGCTTTCAATGCGCCGTCCTTATTTCCTGTTTGAAAGTCCCCCTCGGCCCGTTGTTCCCAGGTTTCAGCCTTCCATTTCGGTGTTGGTATTAGGGTTAATGCCCTGTTGTAAAGGGGATCCCATTGGGTCATGTCTCCCTTTAGTCTTAGAAAATTGGCGGCGTTGGTAAAAGAATGAGAACAAATTCCTAAAAACAAACCATTAATTGGGTTGGCGGTCCTTTTTTTTGTCCCGAGATATCTTTCCCAGAAATCGTCTAAAATATTTATTGGGTAAACAACGCTTTGCTTTCCGGGGAGAAGGGCCTCAATCAAAATCCCAGACGGTTGGAATTGGAACGAGGGGTTATGTTTTAAATAAAGTTCAACAAAAGGTCCGTTCGAAAAGGCGCAATAAAAGGGATGATGGATCTTGCCCGTTTCCAGGTTTTGGAAAAAAGAGTCCTCGGAAATTTCCGATTTTTGGGGTAGAGAAAAGTCAGGAGGGATTAAGCCGGGTTGATTTTTTTCAATTAATCCATATTGATATCCTTTTTCCAGGAAGGGTGTCAAAAACAAATAGGTGTCGGGTCGTTTCCCCTCAACTTCTTTCAAATAAAGAATGGAGAAGTAGTCGTAATCGGACTCGGCAAAATAGACAGAATTTTTTTCCATGGATTTGAGACCGGTTAAACCGTAACCGCGGAAAAGGAATTCTTTTGTCTGGTCATTAAGAGGCAAGTGCTGTTTAAAGATCAAATATGGAAGTGTAAAAACGAAAATAAAGATGAATTTTTTTTGAAGCTTTAGGGAGAAGCCCGAGGCTTCCGGCTTGTTGAAAAGTGTTAGGGTGAAGAAAATTCCAAGGCCCGCCATTAAACCAATAATCCAATTGATGGTCAGAAGATGGTCGTCCATATGCCAAAATTCTATTCGCATGGCCTGTAAATAGAACAAGTTCATAAAAAGGGTTGTCAAGAAAGTCGTGAGAAAAAAAAGAAGGATGTTTTTTTCCTTTTGTCTGATAAAAAAAACAACGCCGATGGCAAAGAAAAGCCAGGTGGCCGGATGAAATTCATTTAAAAGGTGATCTGATAAATAGTTGGCTTTTTCCAAAAGGATGTGCCGCGATCCGGCCCCAGCCCAAATAAGGGCCTCGGTCTTGACGTAATTTAACCTCGAAACGGATGAGAGGAAACGGCGAAGAGTGTTTGGCTCCCCGAAATTGAGAAGGGGAAATTGGTTGGCCCGAAGAGGTAAATAAACGTAAAGGCTTGCGACAATCAAGAAAAAGGAAAAAAAAGTTAGGAAGATTTTAACGTTTGGGGCAGGGGTCCTTGATGGTTTTGAACTTTTCCACAATAGAAAAACGAATGCGGGTATTAAAAGTGACTGAGTGGGCCAGTGATTGGCCAGCCCCAAGGAAAACAAAAAAAATAAAAAAAACAGGTCGCGGTTAATATTGATCCTTGTTTTAAAATTCTTGTTGAAATAATGGGAAAGTAAGAAAAACAAAAGGGTCAGTTCGAGGATGATTTGAAAGATATAAATGCTCCCTTTCGCGGAAAGGGAGCAACTCCAGTAGTTGCCTGAAAATCCAAACATCAAGGAACCGGTTAAGCAGGCCAATGTGACCGTGAGGGTGTTTTTTCCCGATTTGTTAGAAATCATACTCGTGAGAAGTAACCACAGGTTTGCTCCTAAAAGGCATACGCCGGTTGCGCCGAGGAAGGCTGAAAAAAGGTTGATGGTGAAGGCTGGATTTCCGACAAGGTTAAAGGAGAATAAACGTCCGAGCAGTGAGTGAAGTGGGTATCCCGGGGGATGAGAAACCCCAAGTGTAAAACAAGCTGTTATGGTTTCAGGTGAATCGTTGCGAAAAAGACTTGGGTTCAATGTTAAAATGTAACAAACGAAACTTGTTAAAAAGAGCGCGACCAAGAGTTGAAGAGGGGGAAAGACTGGATTTTTTTTTGAACCGGTTGGGTTTGTCAAATGGGCGCCCCCGCGGTTTTTGGGAAATGGTTCACGGGTTTAATTTTAAACAAATAATGACTATTGCGAAACACTTACCTTGTTTGGCTGGGACCGGGAAAAGATTTAAAGCGGGATTGAGAAATGAAAAAACCGAAACCTAAAAAAATAAGAAAAGTTTGGGTGATCAAACCCCAATCAAGGATTCGAACCTCTCGAAAAAGGGAGGTGCTGGAAAAAATAAGAAAGAGCGAATGGGAAAGAAATCATTCCTAAGGCGGGGCGGATCGATTTAATCCAGGGCCTTTTGCCAAGAAAGAACACCCCTGGAACCACTAAAAACGTGATAAAGATCATGCGGGAATTCGGGGCTCCTGGTTTAAAAAGGAATCTGCGTAATCTGATGGGGTGGGCAATAAATTAGTATTAAAATGCCCATATCGAATTGTTTTTTAGCGAAGAAACCTTTATATTTTAATCCGGTGTTGTAACGTTTTTAACTGATGTTTTCCCCAAAGAGGTAACGAAAATGAAAGTGTTAAACGAAGTTGCTTGGATGATCGGCGGGCCCCAGGGAACTGGTGTTGACTCGTCAGCGAATCTTTTTTCCCAGGCCTGCGCGACGGCTGGTTTGTACGTGTTCGGTAAACGTGAATATCACTCCAACATCAAGGGCAAACATAGTTATTTTCAGGTGCGAGTTTCCGGTAAGCCGATCCACAGTCATGTGGACGATGTTCACATTCTCGCGACATTCGAGGATTCGACCGCCCGCCTCCACGCGCATGAAGTAGTTAAAGGGGGCGCTTTAATTTATGACCCCACCAAAATTATGCTGGATGATCTTAATTTAAAGTCGGGTGTCATCACGCTTCCCATCGACTTTAATACGGTTATCCGCCATGTGGCGGAAGTGACAGGGATGGAATACGGAACTCTTTCCATCATGAAAAACACCATTGCAGTCGCCGCATCCATGGCCCTGCTCCGGATGGACATTTCGCAAATGGAAGAGACGCTTTCCAGACTTTTCACCGGTAAAAAGGCAAAGTTGGTTGCGCCGAATATGGCGGCGGTCAAAAAAGCCTATGAAGCGGTTGACGCTCTTCCGGATGAAATGCACGCGCAATTTCCCTATCATCTCGAGCCGAATAAAAGCACCCCGAAGCGTTTGCTCATCAACGGGGCGCAAGCGACATCCCTTGGAAAGTTAAAAGCCGGGTGCAGGTATCAATCCTATTACCCCATCAGTCCGGCAACCGATGAAAGCAATTATTTGGAAAGTCATCCGGAGTATGGCATCGCGGTTGTTCAATGCGAGGATGAAATCGCCGCTATGGATATGGCACTTGGAGCCGCGACCACCGGAGTTCGAGCCTCCACGGCCACCTCGGGCCCTGGGTTTTGTTTAATGGCGGAGGGTTTGGGTTGGGGTGGAATGAATGAAGTCCCCGTAGTGGTTTTTAACTATCAACGCGGGGGTCCCTCGACTGGATTGCCAACAAGAAACGAACAGGGTGACTTGATGTTCTCCGCGTTCGGCGGACACGGCGAATATCCCCGTTTGGTCATGGCGCCTTCTACCATCAATGACCACTTTCAACTTGCTTTTGAGTCGTTTAATTATGCCGATAATTTTCAAACGCCGGTGGTCATACTTAATGATAAATTCCTGACCCATAGTTTGGAAACCATCCCCCCGTTTAAAGAAGACCATCTGTTGATCAATCGCGGACGTCTTGCTACCTCTCAGGAATTGGAGGTCGCGATCGCGGATGGGAAAGGGTTTCCTCGTTTTCGGCCGGATTCAAAAACCGTCGTTTCCGCCAGACCCTATCCTGGCCAGGAGGGAAGTCCTTATTGGATGACGGGCGATGAGCATGACGATTATGGCCACATCACTGAAAACCCTGAAACCCGCCGTAAGATGCACGAAAAGCGGATGAGCAAATATCGCCTGATGCTAGAACAAATTCCCGAAGATCGTCAATTTTCACTTCAGGGGGACGCCAATGCGGACTTCACAATCGTCTGCTGGGGTTCCACTTATGGCGTGATTGAGGATTCTCTCCCCGCGTTAAAAGCTAAGGGAATCAATGTAAATTTTCTTTTTGTTCGAATGCTTCATCCTTTTCCAATTGCCTGTGAAAAGATTTTGAAGAAAGCCAAAAAACTGATCATGGTTGAAAATAATTATGGAACGCAATTGGGCCATCTGATCCGGATGGCAACGGGAATTTTTATTTCAGCGCAAATTGTCAAGTACACGGGACGTCCCATGTCCCTGAATGAGATTGTTGATTCGATGGAAAAGTTTTCTAAGAAACAAGTTGCCTCGGAAGTAGACCCGCTGACGGGAATGTCGATCGAAAAGGTGGTGTTGACCTATGGCCTCTAAACTTCAAGCTCCGTTAACGGTCGCCGCTTATAAAAGTGATGTTCACAATGACTGGTGTCCTGGTTGCGGTGACTTTGGAATTCTCCAAGCCCTCCAACAATCCTGCGCGGAACTGTCGCTCCCGCCATGGGAAACCATGGTTTTCGCCGGTATTGGATGTTCGGGAAAAGTTTTCAATTACATGGCAAGTCATGGGGTGCATACCCTCCATGGCCGGGTACTTCCTTTTGCCGTGGGCGCCAAGTTGGCCAACCCGGATTTGGAAGTTATTGCCGTAGGCGGCGATGGTGACGGTTATGGAATCGGAGCGGGACATTTTGTTCACGCGGGTCGCCGCAATGTGGACATG
>JAHFCG010000019.1 GCA_023249615.1 candidate division FCPU426 bacterium
CGGGAATCGGGTTGGCGTTGGTTAAGGAACTCACCGAGGCCCAAGGCGGAAGCGTGCGGGTGGAAAGCCAGGAGGGCAAGGGAACCACCATGGCCATCCTTATCCCCCTCGGAAAAGGGGAAGCCCTCCTTCCAACGGGTAAAAAGGAAGTCTCAGCTGATTTGAAAAAAGAAGCGGAACCGGATGAGTGGTTAACCAAACTTTACCGCCGGGCGGAATTGTTCCCAACCATGACTCCGCTTTCCGAAACGGTCAACCGGGATAATTTCACGCAAAGCAAAAAGCCCAAAATCCTCGTCGCGGACGACGAACCCGACATGCTTCGTTTCCTGAAATCCCAGCTGGAAAAACACTACGAGGTGATCGAGGCGGTGGACGGCAACCAGGCGGTTGAAAAAGCAAAACAGTTTTTACCGGACCTGATCCTTTTGGACATGATGATGCCCTAAAAAGACGGCATTTCCGCCTGCGGGGATTTAAAAAAACAAACCTCCACCCAGGCGATTCCCGTGATCCTTCTCACCGCCCGGGCCGACGATGAAACCAAAATGTCCGCCCTCGGCGCGGGAGCCAGCGACTTCCTGACAAAACCCTTTTCCACGACCGAACTTCACGTGAGGGTAAAAAATCTCGTGGAATCGCACCGGTTCCAGTCGGATCTGGCCCGGCAAAAAAGTGCACTGGAATCGACACTCGAGCAGTTGAAGGAAACGGAGGGACAACTGGTCCAAAACGAAAAGATGGCTTCCCTTGGGCGCCTGAGTGCCGGTATCATTCACGAGATCAACAATCCCCTCAATTACGCCACGTCGGCTCTTCATCTTTTAAAAATGAGAAAGGACCGCCTTCCGGAATCGGAAAGGGAAAAGTACGTGGAAATCGTTTCCGACATCGAGGAAGGGGTCGACCGGGTGCAAAGGATCGTTTCGGACCTGAGGACCTTTACCCATCCCCACGCCGGCGGGAAGGATTTGGTCAGCCTCCCGGAAATCATCGGGACCTCGTTGAAGTTCCTGAGCCAGGAACTCAAGGACAGGGTCAAGGTTGAGACCAGGGTGCCGGAGGACCAGCGGGTCATGGTGGACCGCAACAAGCTCATACAGGTTTTCGTGAACCTTATCCAGAACTCCTCCGACGCGATCCGGGAAAAGAAATTCGGGGATGAAAAACCGCTGATCACCATCGCCAGCGAGGCGGACAACGGGGTTGTCCGCGTGAGGCTGCGCGACAACGGGGAGGGGATCGCGCCGGAAAACCTGGGCAAGATTTTCGATCCTTTTTTTACCACGAAGGACGTGGGGCAGGGGATGGGGCTGGGTTTAAGCGTTTGTTACAAGATTGCGCGGGAGCAAGGCGGGAATATTTCAGTTAAAAGCGAGAAGGGGAAATATACCGAATTTGTTTTGGAGCTTCCCTCCAAAGCGTGAAGAAGGAGCCGGACCATGGATTCTTATTATGACTACAGGAAGTTTTACGTCCTTTACGTGGACGATGAGGAAAAATCCCTCAAATATTTCAGGGAAACCTTCGGGGATAAGTTCGCCATCCTGACGGCCGCGAACGCGGATGAGGGCTTCCGCCTTTTGAAGGAAAACCAGGACAACATCGCCGTTTTAATGACGGACCAGCGGATGCCCGGGGAAAAGGGGATCCAGCTTCTGGAAAAGGCCCGCCAATTACGGCCCCGGGTGATCCGGGTCCTGGTCACGGCCTATTCGGACCTGGAAACCGCCATTGAATCGGTCAATACGGGCGCCATTTACAAGTACGTGACCAAACCCTGGGATATACCCCAATTGGAATCCACCCTGAAAAGAGGGATCGAGTTTTTCCTGGTCCAAAAGGAAAGGGACCAGCTGCTGCACGAGAAAATGGCGGTGCTCCACAACATGATGATGACGGACCGCCTGTTGAGCCTGGGGGTCCTGGCCACGGGATTGAGCCACCATATCCGGAATTCCATGGTGGCGGTCAAAACCTTCCTCGACCTGACCCCGAGGAAGTTAAAGGATGAAAACATCGATATCGAGCAAATGAGGAATCCCGATTTCTGGAAGGATTATTACCAGAAGGTTCAGGGCCAAATGGACAAGGTGGTCCATTTGCTCAGCGACCTTTGGGAATCCTCCGAAAAACCCCATTTTGAGTTTTCGGACAAGGTCCAGCTTTCGGAAACCGTCCAAAAGGCCTTTGAAAAAACCAAAGGGGATTTCGAGAAGAAAAAAATAAATTTTGAAAGCGGAGTTTCCGCCTCGCTCCCCCCGCTTCAGGTGGACGGCCGGAAATTCGAGAGGCTCTTTGAGCTGTTGTTGAAGGAGGAAAGCGCCAGTGTTCCTTCGGGCGGAAAGGTTTTCCTGAAGGCGAGGGTTCTGGGCCCCGCCGGAGGTCCGCAGGAAATGGAAGTGACCCTCGAGGATAACGGCCCGGGGTTGTCCAAGGATTCCCTGCAATCGGTCTTTGACCCGTTTTTCGTGAGAAGCGGAAACCCCCAGGAATTCGGGATCCATTTGATGACCTGTTATTTCATCGTGTACCACCACGGCGGAAAAATCGAGGCCAAAAATCTTGGTGAAAAGGGCATGACCTATGTCATGACCTTTCCCCTCAACCCCGCCCAAAAAACGGGTGACCAGGAGGAACATGATTTTTTCAAAAGGGTCCTTCTCAACGAGACCCTTTGGGAAAAATTGCTGGCGGAAAAATAAATTAAAATTGGACCAATCTGAACTGGATGAAATTTTAAGGCGGATCACCGAGGGAAAAAGGGAGAAGGACCGGAAGATCGACCTTTTTGATTTCCGGGGAATGAACCTGGCCGGGGCCCAACTCAAGGGGGTTTCCGCCGAGAAGGCCAACTTTGAGGGAGTGAAACTTAACGGCGCGGATTTAACGGGCGCCAATCTTTACCGGGCGAAATTCAAGGGGGCCAGCCTCATCGGGGCCCGCCTGAACGAAGCGGACGCCGTTGAAGCCGATTTCCAGGGAGCGAATTTAAAAAACGCGAAACTACGGAACGCGAACCTGCAGGGCGCGGTTTTGGTTGGGGCAAACCTTGAAAAGGCCGACCTGCGCTGGGCGATCCTGGTTTCGGCGGAATTCGACCAGGCTGATCTGAAAAAGGCGAATTTAACCGGCGTGGACCTGAACGGCGGGGAACTGGACGAGGCCCTCAATCTTCCGACGAACTGGAATGAGGGTTTTCAAACCCGGAATCAAGGGAACCGGCGGGGAAAAAGAAGGAAACCCCGAAAGGGATAAAAAAAACGCCGGAGAGGCCAAGGTCCCTCCGGCGTTATTACCCAACCAAGATAAAATAAAAACCAAAATTTTCTAAAACCCCCGCCCCTTGCGGAACTGTGCAGGGGGAGGGGTTATAACCCGGGCTAATTCACCCTCATCCTGTTCTTCTCCCCTCAAGGGAGAAGGGGTAATTTTTTAAAAGTCCATCAAGTAAGGTTTTTCGTCCTGTCCTCAATGATTTTTTCCAGGGCTTCCTGCAGGGCCGGGTTTTTCTCCTCCATCAGGGTTTCCATGAAATGCCAAACCTCGGGTTTGTTGATTTTGGTCATGGCCTGAATGGCCTCCAACCTCACCGGCAGGGAGAAATTTTTCCCCCGAAGCAGGGGTTTCTTTCGGGCGATGTCCTGAAGAAAGGGAAGGGCTTCCTCCATTCCCAAATCCCCCAGCGCCTGGGAAACCGAGGTCAGGAACAAATCATTATCGGCGAAGCGGGATTCCCGGATTTTGGAAGCCTTGAGCAGGACCTGTAGTCCCTGGTTGAAATGAATTTTGCCGATCACCCTGGCCGACATGGCGGCGATTTCCTCCGAATCGTCAAATACGGCCAGCCTCAGGGCCGGCCCGCCCGCCTTGTCGTTCACTTCCTCAATCATGCTAATCAGGTTCATTTTCAACTCACGGCTTCCCTTCGACAGCCACGAGGAAAGAAGAAGTGAAATTCCCCCGTCCAGGCCGCAAACCCTCAGGACGGGAATCAACTGGGCCACCTGGGCCTCGTCCTGGGCTTCGGCCAGGCATTCCCCCAGGACCGATTGAATCGGATCCTTGATCTCGGCGAATAAATGAAAGTAGCCGCTTTTATCCGCGGGGGATGCGGCCAAAAAGTTTTTCAATAAAATCGGGGCCGCCATTTCGCCCAGCAGGGGGAAATGGTTCAACTGGCCCGCGTTGAAGGCCAGCCTCACGAATTGGCGGATGAGCTCCGGCGTGGAGCGCTCAAAGAGCCAATGGCGGGCGATGCGGGATCTCTCCGGGAAATTGGCCACGTCCTCATCGGCCTGGAAGTGAAGGGTGGAAAGAAGCGTCAACACCGGCTGTTCCTTCCCCTTCTGGATGGCGGGCTCAATCAGATCCCAGGCCAGAAGAAGCGCCGATTGGTAAAGCGCGGCGTAGGTCTCGTTGGCTAATTGGGTGTTCAACTGATCCAATACTTTTTCAAGAAGCTCGGGGTTTCTCACCCAGGGCCTCGCGTCCATCAGATGGGTCAGGGCGATTTGGCGCTCCAGGATGTCCCCGTTCAGGCCCTCGGCCAGGCAGGTTACGGTCCGGTCCACCAGCTCGTGCTGGCCGTTGGCGCCCCAGTAGGTCAGGCATTCATTGACCAACCCTTCCGTGGCGGGGTCAAAGAAAACGGCCGTCCAGTTGTTTCGAACCGCCACTTCCAAAAGGGGAAACATGGAGGAAACCACCTGGCCCTCGAGAAGCTGCCCCGGGTGGGATTTGAACCATTGGTAGATATTCCCGAACTCGGGGGAGGTTTTTTCCATCCGGTCCAAAAGTCGCTCAAAAAGCTTCTCGAAGGATTGGGTCAACCCGGCCATTTCCGGGGAGGCCCCGATATTTTTTCTTTGAAGCTGGGAATGCTGCCAGGCCTCGGCGACAAAAATCAAAAGGGCTTCATTGGCTTTGACGCCCAGGGTTTCCGAACCGTGGGGCTGGTGCGCCGCGTCTTTCCCGATGCTGGTAAGTTCATCAAGGGAAAAGGGAACGTCAAGGGTGGAGGCGGGAACTTTTTCCCTCGGGAGGACCAATTCCGGAGAAAAAGGAATTTCCTTTGGAAGAATGGAAGGTTCGGAAACCCCGGTGGTTACCTCCACCCAATCCTCGTTGGATAACAGCTGAATATGGGAATCGGTTTTGGCCTCCTCCGCCTCGGCGATGGGCTGCGTCAGCCGGCGGAGACAGGAGGCCAATTCATCACGGGTTATTCCCGGCGTCATCAAAACACCCGTGAGGTTTTTTTCCTGGAGAAGCTTGAGAAGGTCCCCCCCGTTGACCAGTTCCTGGTCGTTAAAAAACAGCGAGTCCTTTTTGAAGTAAAAAACAACCTTGTGGACGGCAAGTAAAAAACTTTGGAGGTCTTTTTGAAGTTTTTGAATGGCCTGGACCACAAACGGACTGTCGGTGGAATAAAAGGAAACATAACTAAGGGCCGCGCGGATATCACGGCTGAGGGGGGCTAGAAAATTTTGCTGGGCTTCGGGAATCGGACCAACTTGAACTTGCGCCATGTTCTCCTCCAGGGGGTTTGGAATTGAACCGTATTTCAAGCGGTTGATTAGGTTGTGGGAAACATTTCTTCTTCGATTTAAAATTAGCACTCCCGCCAACCTCGAAAAAGAATATTTCGCCTGAAAAAGGGCGTGACGTTTTACCGCCTGCCAAGACCCCGGGAAAACAACCCTGGTGGTTTAGCCGTTTACCTAAATCCTTTTTTCGGAAAGGAGGGTTGTCCTGGCGGAGGGGGTGGTTTTAATCGACCCCAAAAAGAGGCCCATTCAAGGGGAAAAACAAGGGAACTTAAGGGCCGTGGCCGTGTCTAACCCCACAAGACCCTTACCAACATTTGACCGGCAATTATGGCCAAAACAAGGTAAGCTCTTGATTCGTCTATAGGATGGTAGGAAAATAAAAACCTGATTGGTTTAACCCTTAAGGAGAGCGACGCCATGAAACAAAATCAATTCTTTTTTTCCCTTCTCGTAGCCGGAACCCTGGCTTACGGATGCGGAAACACCAAACGCATTGAAAGCGCCGAGGTCCCCAAGGCGGCCCCGCAACCCGCGGTGGTAGCCGAACCAACTCCCGTTCCTTCCGACCGGTACACGGTGGTCACCCAGGATACCCTTTGGGGCATCGCCGGCAAGTCGGACATTTACGCCGATAACTTCCAATGGCCTCTTATCTATAAGGCCAACCGTGACAACATCAAGGATCCGGATTTGATCTATCCGAAGCAGGATTTCTCCATCCGCAAGGGCGTCACTTCCGAGGAAGTCGCTCACGCCAAGGACTTGGCCATGAAGACTCCGAAGTACGTGCCTCACAGCAAGCCGAGGGAGACCCTTCCCTTGGATTACTTTTGATTAACGGTTGACCTAAGCCCGTTCCCGAAGGGGAGCGGGCTTTTTTTTTGAATAGACGCTTTTTAAAAAAAGTTGTCGAAGACAGGGAGATTATTGTCACGGGTTTATTTTAATGTTGTATGGGTGGCTGAATGAAAAATTTATTTTTAATCCTTCTTTGTTATTCGATAAATTTAAACCTTTTTGCCTCGGATGCAATTGATTATTACAAATTGGCCTTGAGTCAATACCGAGCCAACAATTATTCCGCATCCGTCTCCAATCTGGAATTAGCTATTAAAGCGGATGAGTTCAATTGGAAAGCCCACCAATTACTTGGGTACTGCTATTTTAGGCTTAAGGACGAATGGGGAAGCCGGGCAGAATGCCAAACGAGCCTCCGGTATCACGCGGATAATCCCCGCCTGGAATTTTTCATGGCATGGTTGAAGACTCTGGAGCCAAGGGTAGTTAGAAAAAATGACAATGGCGCATACCTCGAGGGAAGAGCTGAAGCCCAAATGCCCTCGCCTCCGGACGAATATCCGAACCCAATAGCTTTTTTTTCGGAAGACTTGTCAACCGCCACCCAAGCGTCAAAAAAAGAGGGTGACTATTTTTGGAGGGCCGGAGGAGGACTTTCTTTGTTATTCAATAACTATCTGTCTTCCCGGAATGGGTTTAATGGATCATTCGCCGCCGGAATAGATCAATCGGATGGTTTTTCTTTTTTCACCAGCGCGGAATTGAACCTATTTCCTGAATCATATTATTTATATGGATATCCTTATTTTACCTCTTATACCTGGGATAAGATTTTTGACCTTTCGTTGTTGGAAAACATTCAATTTCGATTTTCCCCTTTAGACGGTTGGTGTTTTTATTTATTGGGTGGTATGGGTTTGGATTTTATCTGTACGCAGGATTATCTCTTTGAGAATTATTTGAGTTTTCAATTTGGAATCGGATCGGAGGTAGTGTTACGGAAGGGCCTAAGTGTTTACGCCGAGGGTAAGTTTCACACCGCGCTTGCCTATAATCAGGATATACCTGTGCAATATATTTTTTTTCCTTTTCAGGCAGGGTTGAAATTCTTATTAGGAAAACCAGAAACCGCGAAACCAAATTCGAGGCCGACTCTCGACTCTTCTGAGGTAAATATCGGTTCCTATTTTGATGGAAACAGATTGTTTACTAAATTCTTTTTTGGAGTCGGTGTCCCATTGTCAAATGACATAACCACTGACGTCGATTCTTTTTACAATCAATACAACGGTGCGATCTATGAGAGTTATAAAAACCTCACGGAGTATCAGTTCGGTTTAGAAGCTGGTTATTCTCTAGACCTTCATAACGGAATAAGTGTCAATTACATTTCCCGTAGAAGCGCCCTATTTCGATTGGATAATTTCGCAAGTTTTTCCACTGGTCCCGCGATCAATCAGGATTTCGATTTGGTTTTAACGCAAATCGGGTTGAATTATTACCGTTATTTTCCGGAAGCTTCAGGTCGCTGGTATGCCATTGGTGGTGTCGTTTATTCTACAGCCAGCTCAAATTATTCCTATTACTACCACACTGCAGTGGGCCCAATCACAAAGGAGACTTATTCAACAAGCCCCCTTGTGGGCAGCGGTTTTGCCGCTTTTCTGGGCGCGGGGAGGGAATGGATCGTTTTTGAAAATTTGGGATTTGATTTATCGGTTCGTGCTAGGGCAGGAAGTATTCCCTCACTTGAAGGGAACTATTCAATGGACACAAATGGAATTACCCAAGCCAGTGGAAGGGGTGCGCTTATAGTGTACCCGGATAAGACCATAGGACTTTTAGATTTGAATGACATCGCGGCGAATCAGGTCCGAAAGATGAATGTGGATTTGACAGGGGCCGATGCCGTCCTTTCGTTAAATGTTTATTTTTAAAGGGATTAAGCAAACCCACGATGGGGAGGGGAAATGGAAGACAGTTTTAAAGCCAAGCTCCAGAAGGACGCTTTGGAGGCGACGGTCAAATCAATCCAAGAAAAAATTGGAACCCTTGTTTGTCCCGAACATCACAAAAATCCTAAGTTAAAATTTTCCGAGGATTCCGGTTCGGGACAGCAGAAGATGTCGTTTGACTGCTGCTGCGATGTCCTGGCGAAAATGCTTCAGGAAGCGCTCAAAAGCTAAACCTCTAACCACAGAGTTGGTTGGGAAAATAAAAGTTTACGTAGGGGCGAGGCATGCCTCGCCCCTACAACGGCGGGATTCTCCACGGGGCGAACTCTTACTTCTCCACCTGCGTTCCCCAGGCGTCGCATTTTCCCCCGTAAGATTTGGCAATGTCATCAAATTTTTGTTTGTAAGCTTTGATGGTTGCTAACTCTGGTACAAACTCCTTTAAGGAAAGGCAAAGCCATCGGTTGCCGGAGGGATCAGCCAAAAGATGAATCCGGAAGCCTTCCTGGGTGATGAAATGGGAGGCCTCCTGGGCGGCTTTTTCGGTGGGGAAATAAACATAGAACTCAATCTCGTGGGGAATGGTAAGGTCCGAGCCGCGTTCCTTCAGGTGATCCAGGATTTCCTGATCTTGATCCATCAGGGTTTCCCGGCAGGCAAGGGTTGATGGCTGAAGGTTTGAAAGTAAAGTAAGCACTTGTCCCTCCATTTTTTCGCGTCCTCTACCTGAATTTTTAGCTTATCCGCGACGGCTCCAAACCGTTCCCCGTCGACCTTACCCTTCAACAGGTCCCAATTCTTTTGACATTCACCAGCCTCCGAAACTCCCTGGTCATAACGGGAGCAAAGCTCTTCCCAAAAAGGTTTTCCTGATTTCATTTTCTGGCCCCAGGCCACATGGTGGAACCAGAGCAGAAATTTTTCCGGACAGGTGGAAAAGCCGTTAAAGCGGTGGTTCAGGGGCGGGTGGTACTGGTTCACATTTCGACTTCCGGTCAGGGTTCGGTTAAAGCCCAGGCCCTTTTCATCCGCCCGAACGTAATAAGCGGCGGACCAATCCTCCCGCCGGGGGTCCACCATGCCAGGGTCCGGCGCGTAATGGAGGTCCTTTTCAAAGACCCCGCTTAAACCCAAAGGAGTTACATAGTTAACGTAGGTTTCCCGGGAGCCCATCATCATTCCCACGATAGGGTTCACCAATTGAGGATCATTGCCCCAGGTCATTCGGGTCCATTCTTCCGACACTTCCTTGGCCGAACTTTCAGGGTTCCAGGCGAAGCGGCCAAAGGCATACCAATTGGCCTGCCCAAAAAGATGACCTGTCCAATTGCGGTCGGTCCCCGTGTTGGCCACCCCGGCGACGCCGGTGATTTGGTACTTGAAGACTTTTCCCTCCACCACCCTGGCCACGGTGGAATAAGGTCCCTTGGAGTAAGTATCCGATTTGAAAAATTCCTCCCACATTGTGCCCAGGTAAACCAGGTGATTGGAATGGCCCAAGTATTCCTGGGTAACCTGAAGTTCGGCCATGAGGGGCGTTTTCCTTAAGGCCCCAAATAATGGGGAAAAGGGTTCTCGTGGCTGGAAATCCAGGGCGCCGTTCTTGGATTGAATGAGGACGTTTTTCAGAAACTTGCCGTCGAGGGGTTTGAATTCCTTGTAAGCGCGGTTGATGCGGTCGGGGTCCACATCGGCGTTGTAAACAAAGGACCGCCACATCACGATGCCTCCGTGGGGTTGAAGGGCCTTGGCCAAAAGGTTCGCGCCGTCGGCGTGGGTGCGGCCGTAATCCTGTGGACCTGACTGGTTTTCACTGTTGGCCTTGACGAGAAACCCGCCGAAGTCGGGGATAATCTTGTAAATTTCATCCACCTTGGTTTTCCACCATTCCGCCACCTGCGGATCGAGCGGGTCGGAGGTGGTCATGCCTCCAATTTTTTTTGGGGCCGCGAAATTGGCGGCAAGATAAACCTTGATGCCATAGGGACGGAAGACCGAGGCGATGGCGGCGATCTTGTGGAGATATTCCTCGGTCAGGAAAATGGGGTTGGAGTTCACGTTGTTCAGGACGGACCCGTTGATACCGATGGAGGCGTTGGCTCTGGCGTAATCCTTCAGGCGTTGGTCCACCTTTCCCGGAAGCTCTTTCCAGTTCCAAAGGGTTTTTCCCGCGTAGCCCCGCTCAATCGTTCCATCGAGGTTATCCCAGTGATCGAGAACTCGAAGTTTTACCTTGGGTTTTTCAACAATATTCAGGTCTTCGATGGGTTGATGGGTTTGGAGGAGCCTCAAAAAATAAAAGGTCCCGTAGAGGGCGCCGATGGGGGATTGAGAAGCGATGACCGTTGTTTTGTTTTTTTCTTTGAGGGTACGGATGACATAACCCTCAGGTCCCAATCTTTTTAGTTCCTTGTCCAACTTGAGCCGAGCGATTAGTGCGGAACTTTCGGGTGTTCCAACAATCAACTTTCCACCTTCAGGGGAATTGGAAAGGTTTTGGCCCAAAAGGTTTTTGAGGGCGCTTGCCAGTTCCGTCTGGATTATTTTCTCTGTTTCTGAGGTGCCCTCAACGGTAAGTCCGGTGACAGTTTGACGATAGGATTGAAGCAGGGGGGAATTTTCAATTGGATCAAATCTCAACCAAAGGCGGGAGCCGTCCTCGGCCTGGGTATTGGCACAGGTTAAAAGCAAGAAAAGTATAAAAGGGAAAAGGTTGGTAAAAATGTTTCGTAGGGGCAAGGCATGCCTTGCCCTGACAAGCGTTGGGTTCTGAAATGTTTTTTCAGCGGAGTTAATGCTCAAGCCGGAACAAGGGAATCGTAGGAACGGATCTTGGCGATGCACTCCTCAATCAGGTAGTCAGGGGTTGAAGCGCCGGCGGTAATGCCAACCTTGTTTTTGCCCTCAAACCATTTGGAATCCAGTTCCTGGGCTGTTTCCACATGGTAGGTGGCCTTGGGAAGGTTCATCTCGCAGGTTTCGGCCAGTTTGTGGGTGTTGGAGGAATTTCGTCCGCCGATGACGATCATGATGTCCACCTGCTTGGAAAGGGAAGCGGCGGCGGATTGGCGGTCCTTGGTGGGTTTGCAAATGGTATTCACCGTGACTACTTCCGAGCAATGGGCCTTCAAAAGCGCCACGAATTTATCGAATTTTTCCATCAAAAGGGTGCTTTGGCATACCACGCCGACTTTGGAGCCCTGGGGAACTTTTTCGATGTCTTCCTCGTGGTAAATGATGATCGGGTTGTTCATCCGGCTGGCGATTCCCTTTACTTCCACGTGCTTGGGGTCCCCAATAATGACGATCTGCAACCCCTGTCCCTGGAGTTTGATACCCTCGTTATAGATTTTGGTGACGAGAGGACAGGTGGTGTCGATGATTTCCAGGCCCTTGTCTTTCATTTGTCCCAAAACTTTGATGTCCAACCCGTGGGCCGTGATGACCACGCGGTTATCCTCCACCTCTTCCAGCGAATGGACGATTTTCTTGTTGAGGGATGCCAGGCGCGCGACTTCCTGGGGGTTGTGAATGAGGGAACCGAAAATAAAGGCGCGGTCCATGGTCTCGGCCTTCTGGATGGCCTTCTTCACGCCGAAGCAAAAGCCGGCGGCGTTGGCGATTTGAATTTCACGAGGCATATAAACCCCAAACATTTTTACCGCGGAGACGCGGAGGTCGCGGAGAAAGGCAAATTCTCCGGTAAAGCTTAAGACCAAATGAGAAAATGATTATATATAATGAAACTTGCAAGAACCAGAGAAGCACCCTAAAGTCCCAATGAACTCATGATTACAATAAATTCAGTTAAAAAATCAGGGTTTTCTCTGCGACCTCCGCGCCTCCGCGGTGAAAGAGATTCGCTGTGAGTCTTTCCCTTTATTTAGGCCCCTACCAGCCTTTTCTTGAGGAAGAACTCGCGGGGACCGTGCAAGCCTTCCGCAAATCAAATGAACTTTCACCCTTGGTTATTTTGGTTCCCAACCGGGCTCTTGTGCGGCATCTCGGGGAAGCCCTGGCCCGGAAAAATGGATCGGTTTTCAATCTGCGGGTGCTGACCCTCCACCAATACCTTCTGGAATTCACCGAGGAAAAATGGATCACCGAAGGGTTTCGGATGCTGCCGGAGTCCCTGGTGTCCTGGGTTCTCCGGGAAAACGCGAGACGGGTGAACGCCAAGAACAGTCCCTTCGCCGCGGTTGAGAAGACGCCCGGGTTCTACCGAACCCTTCAAACCACCCTCTCCGAACTCCGCCAGGGCGGGTTTACCACCGAGGATCTTTCCGGTTCCGCAAAAGCCATCGCGAAAGACAGAACCCGCAAGAGACTTTCCGAAAAATTGGCCGAATTCGGGGGGCTTTTAAAAGAGAACCAGGGTTGGAAGCAAAAGAACAAATGGAAGGATCGGGAAGACCTTTACCAGGACGCCCTAACCCTTCCTCCGCCGGAAGCTTTCATTTGGACCTACGGGTTCTATGACGCGTCGGTGCTTCAGCAGAAAGTATTAGAACATCTATGTTCACCACCAAGACTCCAAGACTCCAAGAACAACCAAGTTAAAACTGACGCAAAAGAAAAGGAAAGCCATTGGTTTATTCCCTACGAGGAACACCCGGCTTTTGAATACGCGAAGCCGTTTGTGGAGTGGGCGGGAAAACTGGGAACAGTGAAAAAGGTTGAAAGGTTTAAAAGTGAAAAGGCAACGGCGTTAGGCCGATTGCAGAATCATTTATTTAAAACAGATTCCCCTTTTCCCTCAAGGGGAGAAGGCCGGGATGAGGGTGATTTTGATTCCTCTGACGTAAAGATTCTGCTTTGTCCGGGCGAGCCCCGGGAAACAAGGGAAGTGGTCCGGGCCATTACCGAAGAGGCCCAAAGGCGCGAGACCCACTTTTCCCAATGCGGGCTTCTTCTGCGCCAAATGGAAACCTACCGCCGGATGATCGCCCCCGCCTTTCAGGGACAATCCATTCCCCTAGCCAAGGTCCCTTCGGTTTTCCTGATGGAAACACCGGAGGCCAAGGCTTTCCTTCTGCTCTTGGAATGTTTCCAGCTGGAATTTCCCCGAGAGACGTTGATGGATTTTCTTGCCAGCCCCAATCTGGACAGTCAAGGTTTTGGGGTGGGGGAAGAGGATTGGAATCCCCATCTTTGGGACCAGGTGTCCAAGGAAGCCGGAGTGGTGGAGGGCGAAGGCGTTTGGATGGACCGGTTGAAAGCCCAGGAAAAAAAACGAGCTAATCCCCGATCCGAGGAGGAAGAAGAAATCACGACGGAGGAATCCCGGTCCCTCTCGGTTTTTCGGTCCCACGTTCTTCAGAAACTATTCGATGAGCGCCACAAGTTTGAGAAAGAAAAAAATTGGGTGGGGAAGACCCGCGTCCTCTTTGACCTGGCGGAAAAAATATTCATCGCTTCCGAAGCCAAGGAACAATTGAAGACCCTTCGGCGCGGGGTGGAAATCCTGTCGGGCGAGCTCTTCAAGGTGGAAAAGGACGAGTTGGCAACCCTTCTGTCGGGGTTGATGGATGAAGTGAAGATTCCCTGGAAGGTTCCCGAGGTCGGCGGGGTCGAAGTGTCGGACCTGATGCAGGCCCGCGGCGTGCCATTCGACGTGGTAGTCCTGCCGGGCTTGGTGGAGCAAGGCTTTCCCCGGGTGCCAAGGCCCGATCCCCTGCTCTTGGATGAGGAACGACGTATCCTCAACGAACGCCACCAAGGCCAAGCCCGTGTGCCGGAAAAGGCCGAGGGCAGGCTGGAGGAAAAACTTCTTTTTCTTCTAGCGGCGCGAAGCGCCCAAAAATGTCTCATCCTCACCGCTTCCCATTTACATCCCGGTACAGGATCGCCGAGGGTGGTTTCCAGTTATCTGCACGAGACCCTACGAGCCGTCACAGGCGAGCGCCAGACCGATTGGGACAAAGGTTCCCCCTATATCCAGAAGGTCGCTGTCTCCGATTGGATCAGGGAAGGGAACGAGACAAGAGTGGATGATTTGGAAGAAGTCCTCAGCCGTTTCCAGGAGGCCAAGGAAAATCCTCTGGCGGCCTTGGCTTACCTTGAGGAAAAACCTTTCTTCAAGGAAGCCCGCCAGCTTTTAAAAGAACGCCAGGGAAGCCGGAGCTTTACGCCTTATGACGGAGTCTTTCAAAACGCCAGGACCATTGAAAAACTATCCCAAGCTTATTCCCTGAAGAACAAAACCCTATCCGCCTCCCTCTTGGAAACCTACGCCGCCTGTCCCTTGCGTTACTTCTACCGCTATGTCCTTGGATTAAAAGTCCACCCCGAACCTGAGCGTGTCTTTCAATTGGATCCGGCGGAAAAGGGAAACCTGATGCACGAGATATTGGAGGAGACCCTGTCCCGGGGCGCGAAGGAAGGCTGGTTGAAAAGCCGGGAAGGGAAAGAGGCCGCGAAAGTTTTGGAAGAAGAGACCTCGAAAGCCTTCAAAAAGTTCGAGAAAGATGGGCTTCCCGGTTCTCCCGCTCTTTGGCAATGGAGCCAGTTCATCATTCGCAAGGATCTGGAAAAGGCCTTAAAGAAGGTGCTGGAAGACGAGGATTGGACCCCGGTGGATTTCGAGAGGGCCTTTGGACGCGAGGGACAACCCGAACTGGCTTTCAAGACCTCGGCGGGTGATTTCCAATTACAAGGCTTCATGGATCGGGTGGACCTTTCCACCGATGGAAAAAAATTGCGGGTGGTGGATTACAAGTCGGGAAGCCGGGAAGGCTTCAAGAACGACAGCGTAAAGGAAGGAACCAAGATCCAGATGCCCCTTTATCTTTGGGCCTGCCGAACCCTTTATCCGGATGCGGTTCCCGAAGAGGCCGTTTATGAGTTCCTCACGGCCAAGGGCGGCTATGGGGCCGTGTCTTTTGACGCCAGCGACTGGAATAATGTTGAGGAACCCTTAAAAATTCTATTAACAACGGCGGCGGAGGCTGTGGATCGGGGTCTTTTTCCCGCTGCGGCCAAGGCCTGCGACCGATGCGACTATCGGACCCTTTGCGGACCTGGAGCGGGGAAGCGGGGAGAGAAGAAAAGAGAAGATAAAAGGGTAGAAGAGTATTTCAAGTTAGAGCATTTAGGGTAAGTAAAAAAGTTTCAATCAGTTAATGGGGGTGTTTGTGAAATATAAAATAATTAAAAAGATATTTGGTTCTTTTCGTAAGAAGCCTTGCTGGAACATTAGACGAGGCCAATGGAAATCCGCCATATCCTTTGAGTTTGGGAAACCGACTCTAAAAGTATTTGAACGCAAAAAAAATATTATTGGAAAAAAACCATTGTTGACAAGGCGAACGGTAGTTTTGAGTGGCGAATGGCACCTTATGTTTGATGAATGTGCTTGGAGAGCTTTTTCTGGAGATAAAAAAATAGGAGACAGAAGGTCAAGAGAAATTCCCGATAGGGTTGCTTACGAATTTAGCGGACAAGCACTTAAAGAAGTAATCATAAAACCGGAGACAGGAGAATCGATTTTTCTTTTTGATCTCGGCGGACGTTTTGAAACGTATCCTTATGAGAATAGCGAACAATGGTATCTTTCTACTCCATCAGGAAAATATTTTAGTTATCGGGCCGATGGAAAATATTCTTATGAACGGGGAGATGTGCCCATTCCCGAAGAAGCATGGAAAGAATTCAAGGTTTGAATGAGTTCTCGATTGGAAAAAAATGTTAATGATTCTAATTTATTTGAATTTTAAGTGATCTCCGACCAATCCGTTCGGGAACGGGTCACGCACGACCATGAAACCCTCTTCGCGGTGGACGCGGGGCCTTTCGAGAGCCTCAGTGCAGGGCGGGAACGGTTAAGACCACGCTCCTGGTGACCAAAATGGTTGTAAAAGCCAGCTCCTTAGGGGAGTGTCGAAAACGATTTGAAAAAAGAACACAAAAAGAATACAATTCAGGAGAACCATGCCGGAAATCAAATGGACGGTTGAAGCCGCCCATGCCTTTAAGGCGATTTACAATTATAAGAAAAACGTCCACCTCCGGAAGCTGATTGACCAAAGGCTGGACACCCTGGCCGATTGGCCCCCCGAAAAGTGGTTTGACCTTAGGGAAAAAGATGGGGTCATCCGCTTCCAGGCGGAGAACGATCAGTTCGTCATTCTCACCGGAATGTTCGATGAAAAAGAAAACGTGGTTTGGATTTATCATTTTGAATTGAGAAGGAAAGGAGGAAATTGACCATGCAAGAGACATACACTTACCGGCCAAAGGCTTTTAAGGTGGGGGAATTATTGAAAGTGGCGAAAGCCCACCACACCAACTTGAACCGCTTTATCGAGGATGCCCTTGCCGAGAAATTATCACGGGAAAAAAAGGGATCCCACCAGGTTTTGGCGGACAAGATCAATCGGGTTGTCGTGGAACACATGGGTTTAAAACTTGCCAAGCCAGACGCCAAAACCGCCGCGAAGATTGACAAAGCCGTGGCCAACGCCGAGAAAACGGGGCAATGGATTTCAGACAAGGAATTGCGTCCTCATGCCCACAAAAAGAAATAAACTCTTTAAGGTATAAATAGCCATTGATCTCCGACCAATCTGTTCGAGACCGGGTCACACACGACCATGAAACCCTCTTCGCGGTAGATGCGGGGGCGGGGACGGGCAAGACCACGCTCCTGGTGTCCCGGCTTATCGCGCTTCTGCTCGAAAAGCAGGCACCCTTAAGCCGTATCGCGGCCATCACCTTCACGGAAAAGGCCGCCGCCGAGCTGGCGGATAGGCTCCGTTCCAAACTCGAAAAGGCTTTGGTGGAACATCCCGAAGCCCAGGCCCTTATCCTAAAAGCCCTGGAAGATATGGAAAGGGCCCCCATTTCCACTATCCATTCCTTCTGCGCGGGGCTTTTGCGGGAATATCCGGTGGAGGCGGAGGTGGACCCCCAATTCACTCTTCTCGACGAGGTCCAATCGGGGGCTTTCGAGACCCAGGCCTGGGAACATTGGCTCAAGAAGAATTTGTCCCAACCCGTGGAGGCCCTTTTCCAATTCCAACGCATGGGCGGAACTTTCGAGCAGGTGGACGAGCTCAAGTTGTTTCTAAAGCGCAACCGCACGCTTTTGACGAATCCCTCGCCCAAAGCCTTACCTTCGGTGGAAGATTTCCAAGATCAACTCAAGTCCTTCGTAGCTTTGACGAAGAAGGAAGCTTCCCAATGTACCAAGCATGAAGACACTCTTTATAAAGCATTGGAAGTCTTTTGGGACCAATACGCAGACATTGAATCTCACTATAAACCCTCGCCCCTTGGGGGAGAGGGTAGGGTGAGGGGTAAACAAGAGAATCACCCTCATCCCGGCCTTCTCCCCTCAAGGGAGAAGGGGAAAGAAATCGATAGCGACTCGATAAAGTCTGAGGATATTGCTTTTGAATTGGCGAACCTGGATATCCCCAAGGTCAAGAACAAGGGCAACCAAAAGGCTTGGGATAAAGAAACCTTAGAGAAAGTCCGGGAAGAATTTCTCAAGTTGGCCGAAGCCCACGAAGAGGCCTTCGCGCCATTTAAAGAAGCCATTGTCCTGAACCTGGTCCATTGGGTCGGGGGATACCTGAAGGAATGGGAAAGCCAAAAGGCTCAGGGCGGGTTCCTGGACTTTGACGACCTGCTTCTCAAGACCCGGGACCTCTTGCGAGACCATCCCGAGGCCCGGGAAGAAATTAAGAAACGCCTCGATTATCTTTTTGTGGATGAATTTCAGGATACGGACCCTCTTCAGGTTGAGGTTGTCTTCTTCTTGTCTGAGAAGGCGGGTATGCCAACTGCTATATCGGCAGTTGGCACAACCAAGGCTCGCCGTTCGCCTGGTGGGCTCACGGCAGGTGAGTCCGAAAAGGATTGGCGCAAGGTCAAGTTGGAACCGGGCAAATTATTTCTGGTCGGCGATCCCAAACAAAGTATTTACCGCTTTCGCCGGGCGGACGTGGCCATTTATGAGGAAACGAAGAAACAAATCCTCGCCAACGGCGGGAAGGTCGAGATCCTGACCGAGAATTTCCGTACGGTCGGCGGGTTAGTGGAATGGGTGAATGCCCGTTTCCCCGCCCAATTCGAGGGAACTGGTATTAACTATCACGCTTTGAGCCCGAACCGCGCGGCGGGAAAGACCGAAGGAACTCTTCCCATCCTTTGGGGATTAAAGATTCCTGTGTCATCGGAAGAAAAACAGGGCAAAGCCCTGTTCCGCCAGCTGGAAGCGGAGTCGGTCGCGGCTTTCCTGAAAGAGCAAGTTCTCGGCGGCGGCTTCACGGTGGCGGACCCTAAAACCCACGAACGTCGTCTGGTTCAAAAGGGCGACATCGCCATTCTTTTCCGCGACCTTTCCAATGACAATGAGGAATTCTGGGAGGAAGCGTTACGCAAACGGGACCTGTCCTACCAGATCGTGGGGGGCAAGCGTTTCTACAACCGGCCCGAGATCGTGGCTCTCTCCACCTTGCTCACTTGTCTTTCCTCGCCCGCCGATGAGGCGGCCACGGTGGCGGTGCTCCGGGGTCCGCTCTTTGGTTTCAGTGACGAGGAACTTTTCCTTCACCGATCCCAGGGCCGTGTCTTTTCTTTCCGGGAACCGGCCGAAGGCAAAATGAAAGAAGCCTTTCGTTTGCTTCGCGAATGGTTCCAGGCGACCCGCACATTAGGAGTCTCCGACACTTTGGGCGAACTTTACAAACGCACCAATCTTTTGGCGGTCACGGCGGGCCAACCACATGGGGAACAGCGGGTAGCAAATTTGATGAAAGTGCTGGACCAGGCCCGGGAACTGGAAACATCCCAACACTTCACCTACCGCGCCTTTACCCAATGGCTCACCACCCAGCAGGAAGAAGGAACGATGGAGGGCGAGGCCCCGGGGCCTGATTCCTCCGAGGACCGAATTACGCTCATGACCATCCACAAGGCCAAGGGGTTGGAATTTCCCATCGTGTTCGTCTCCGCCTGGGCCGCTGACCCGAAGGATTCCGGAAGTTTAGTGGACCGCAAACACTCAACGGGTGCCTTCAAGGCGGGCCGAGCGGACCTGGGGCTAAAGACAACAACCTACGATGCTGTGAAACAGGAAGAAGAGCTTCAACGAAAAGCCGAGGATACCCGACTTCTTTATGTGGCCTCCACTAGGGCAAGGGATTGTTTGCTCTTGCCGCATTTCCAAATGCCGGTCGATTGCAAGTTCCAGAACGAAAATCTTTTCGCCGGACCGCTCCTCAAAGCTTTGGAGGAAAAGGGAGGGCTCGTACATTGGGCTGAAATGGAGGATGGGTCGAAGACCCTGGAAGATCCGCCAGCCTGGGTGGTGCCGTTGGATGGAAAATACGACCAAAAATCTTTGGAACAAGAAAAGGAAAAGTTAAGGAACCAGCAACAGGCCCGAAAAGAACAACTGGAGAAACTTCGGGGGTTAAGGGAATTCAAATCAGTGACTTCCGTTCTCAGTGTGGATCCTGACAAGCAGGAAAGGGAAACAAAGGTTTTCGAGGAACCGGAAATATCCTCCCCTTGGGGCGGGAAGGACCTTGGATCCTTGGCCCATTTGCTCATGGAAAAGGGGTGGGATTGGGACGAAGCCAGGCTTCAAAAAGGCGCGCGGATCTACGCCGAACAGCTGGGGGTTCCCAAGGAGGGAGCGGACCTAGCCGTGGGCTGGGTCACGAAGGCTTTTCGGAGCGGCATCCTCCAAAGGGCGAGGGCTTCCAAAAATAGTTTCCGTGAATTGCCCCTCACGGGAAAACAAAAGGACGGGACCTTCATCAACGCGGTCATTGACCTGGCTTTCCTGGAGGGAGAGGAATGGGTCATCGTGGATTACAAGACCGACCAAGACCCTGAGAGGTTAAAAGAAAAGTACCGCCAGCAATTGGAATATTACGGCGGCCTCCTTACCCAATTTACCGGCAGGAAAGTAAAGGAAAAGCGCCTTTATTTCCTGAGACATGAGCTGGTTGGTTAGAATATCCTCATGACCCACCATAAAATTTCCGCGATCTCAGTCCTGAGTGAACCCCGCCGTAAAAAAATGTTGTGGGCCATCGGCATCACCGGTTCCATCCTGGTGTTGGAGGCGGTGGGGGGAATTGTTTCAGGATCCCTCGCCCTCCTGACCGACGCGGGCCACATGTTGACGGACCTGGCCGCTCTTTTGATTACCCTGACCGCCATGATTTTGGCGGCCCGCCCCGCGAGTTCCACCCACACCTATGGTTTTTCCCGGCTGGAGGTTTTGGCCGCGCTCGGCAACTCCTTTACTTTTTTTCTCATGGTCCTGGGGGTGAGTTGGGAGGCTGTTCAAAGATTCCAGCATCCGGTTCTTCCGGATTGGAAAACCATGGGGTTTATCGCCCTTTTGGGTCTTGCGGCCAACGCCCTATCCGCCTGGTTTTTACGGGGCGCGGAGCCGGGGGACCTTAATGTTCAAAGCGCCTGGCTCCATGTCATGGGCGACCTTCTTTCTTCCGCCGGGGTCATCGCCGGGGCGGGGGTCATCGCCGTGACAGGCTGGGTTTGGGTGGATCCCCTTTTAAGTCTTGGGATCGCCCTCATGATCGCCTTTAACGCTTTCCAGCTTTTTTGGAAAGCCCTTCACATTCTTTTGGAATCAGCGCCCCTGGGGGTCACCCCGGAAAAAATAACCGCTGTTCTTAAAGCCGAAATACCTGAAATCAAGGAAGTCCACCACATCCATCTTTGGGAAGTCGGTTCCGGGGAAATCCATCTGACGGCTCATCTGGTGGTTCAGGACCAGCTTCTCAGCGGGGGATCAAGCATCATCACGAAAGCCTCCAAAGTTGCCAAGGAAAAATGTTCCATCGTCCACAGCACCTTTCAATTGGAACCCCCCGGTGGAACGGATGGAAAAGAATGAAAGGCCGGGGTGATCAATATTTTTCGGAAAGCTAAACGGTATTTTTATTTTTTTTCCAAAGAAACAAACCCCAGATTGAAATGACAAGAATCCAAAGGACCAATCCCGCCCTCAGGGGTTTTAACCAAACGGGTTCAAAATAAAATTCCAGCCGCCGTTTTCCCGCGGGGACAAAAACCGCGCGAAGGGCCTGGTCCGCGGTAAATAGTTCGACGGGCTTGCCGTCCAGCCGGGCCTTCCATCCCGAAAACATGGCTTCCGAAAAAACCAGCAAGGCCGATTTATCCAGCTCCAGGTTGAAAAACTGGAGGTTGGGACCCTCCCAGGCGGAGGAATAACGCAGGTTTATTTTTTCCACGGGAAGTTGTTTCTGGATTTCCGGCGGGAGGGGCCGGGAAAGAAAAGCCCTTTCGTAGCCGCTCAAATCAGCTTCCGCCATGGCCTTCATCCTTTGAACCGGGTCCGGGATAACGGTCCAAACCCTCGGCGCCCAGACCATTTCCACGGGTTTGAGGGGCGTATAAAAATGATGGTTTCCCAGAATTCCGTGTTTCAAGCCGGGGAAATTCCCCTTGTCCTCGCCAAAAATCAAAAACGGCATCCCCAATAAATAAGCCGTCCGGTCGAGGGGAAGTTTCAGGATTTCGTCCATGTTTTTCAGGGTGAGGGTCGTGTAACCGCCCCAGGTCTTTATTTTTAAAACCCCGGCGGCGTTTTCGGGGAACCAGGTAATGACTTTTTCGGGACCATTTTCCACCACATACGGAAGGCTCGAATCCAGCGTGGTCCGAAATTCCCCGGTTTTCACCCGAATCTGGTTTAAAAGCGGAAAATTTTCGGCGAAGTTGAAGATGGAGGAGGACGCGGTGGGGTAAAGGGACCAGGCGTTCAAAAGCATCGGCAGGGTGAGGGCGGATAAAAAAAACACGGTTAAAAAATTTTTGGATAATTTTTGGGTCGAGGAAAGGATCAATCCCGAAATAAAGGCCGTCAGGGCTAAAATTTCCGGCCAGGTTTGGGTCGGGTTGGCCAACGCGCAAAAGAGAAGAAGGATCGAAAAGCCCAGCCCGGCGTAAAAAGGAAAACGGGAAAGCCGGTTCAGCTGGTCCGCCAGGTATTGGAAACCGAAAGCACCCAGGGCGGCGGCGGCGAAAACGTAAAGAAATATAAACCGATAGGGCACCCGGAACAGGGAAAACCCCGGGAGAAATTCACATATCACCCGGTGGAAGGGCGTGTATTTTCCCATGGCCCCCAGGATGGAAAGGATCCCGAACAGGATTAAAGGAAGAAATACCTTCTCCCGCCTCCGGCAAAAGGCGAGAAAAACAAAAAAAGGCGCCAGGGCCCCGCAAAAACCGTAGCTGGAAAAAAAATCCTCCCCGGCGTCCTGGAAAATTTTCTCATTCGCCGAGGGGCTGCCGGACCCCGGGGGCAAACCAATTTTCGAAAGGAACAGGGATCCGGTTTTGGCGGGGTTCAGCGAACCCAGGCCGTTGAAATTTTCGTAATTATTCCCCGGGTCCCTCCGGGTGCATTGTTTTGAGAACTCATCGGCCGGCACGAAAAGTGCCAAAAGAGGGGATAACCCCACGAATAATCCAAGGAGGGAAAGGATAAAACCCAGGAGCCGCTTTTTGGAACCACCAGTTTTTCTGGGGGAGGTTCGATGTTGAAACCAACGGATAAAAAAATAAATGATTCCCGCGTAAAAACACGCTACCGCGATTTGAGTCCCCCCGGTTAAAAACAACAGGGAAAACACCATGCCGGCGCCGAAAGCCCCGCGGGAATTCCATTCCCGGGACCCCAATTCCAGGCAGGCCAAAAACCAGGGAAACCATGAAAAGGCCGCCAGATGGGTGGGGTGGATGATTTCCAGCCAAAAAAAATTGGAGAGGCCGTAGGCGGCGGCGCCCGCGAAACAGGCGGCGGGCGGAAGGGAAAATTGTTTCAGGAAAAAACGCATTCCAAAGCCGGCGAGAAGGAAGTGAAGAAGGAAAAAAAGGCCCAGGTTGGGGGCGAACAATGTGGCGAAATTCAGGGGGTAGGCGGCCATATTGACCGGGTTGGCGAAGAAGGGGGTTCCCCCCTCGAGATAGGGGTTCCAAAGCGGGAAGAACCCGCCGCGAATTGTTTCCCTTAAAAAAGCCCTTTGGGGCTCGAAGGAGGTTAATAAATCATTTGAATAATAGGCCTGATGAAAAAAAAGGCAGGGCGCGAAGGCCAAAAGCCCCAAAAAAAGGTAGCTTCCCAAAAACATCGATTCACCGGGGAAACCCGGTTGTTTCAGGTTTCCCAAAAACGAAAGCCCCTGTTTTTTCGGCATAAAATATATTTCCTTTGGCTTTCGGAAGTCAAAACGCCGGGGTTTTCCATTTTATTGGGATAATTTTTTTTCCCAAAGCCCGGTTTCGTATTTTAAAAAATTGTTTTGGGGGTCCCGGCGCAGGGCCTCCTTGAAGAAGCCAACCGCCTCGGAAATAACCGCCCGAATTTTTCACATAACACCACATCCCGGTAACCCTTTTCAAGGGAACGCCTCAATACCGGTGAAAAGTTATTCCAAACCGTTCCATCGTCCTCGGGGTGAAAGGTTTTTTCCCAGGAATAATTGAAAACCAGTTTTTCAAAATAACAGGATTGAAGGAAGGGATCCTCCGGGACCCGCGGGTGGAACTCCAGGAGGTTTTCCAGGATCGGACGCCTTGCCTTTCCATTGGGAAGGTCCAGGATTTGATAATGGGTCCGGTAGATAAATTCGTAAAAGTCCCTCCACCGGAGCAGGCGCGCCCGGTTTTCCCGGGTGACGGGAATTAACCCCAAAACATGCCGGCTCAGGACGTCTTCTTTTTCGGTGGGAAAGGCGATCCACCGGGAGTCCGGGAATTCCCCCGCTAAAAAGGGCTGGTAATGGTTTTCGGTGAAAACGGCGCACCAAGCGGCCTTTTCCGCCGGCAGGTCGGGGTTCAGGGCCGCGTTAAAAAAATAAGTGTAATAAAAAAGGGAATAATCATGGGTGGAGGCGATGAGGTCGGGAAAAATCAGGCCGGGGCCCTGTTCCTCCGAAAGGGACTTTAAAATCCCGTAGCTCCTGCGGTTTTCGTCCAGAACGGCGGCGTGGGCCGCTTCCCGGGGAATATAAAATCGCGCGATATCGATGGCCCCCGGGGGAAAAAGCAGCAACAGCAACACCGCCGTTTGACGGCGGGGAGGGGAAAAGGCGGCCAGGGACTCGATTCCCGCGGCGCAAAGAAGGAACAGCAGGGGAAACAAAAGAAGAACCCGATGGCCCTCCAGGGTGTTGGACAGAATCCCCGGCAGGGAAAACAGGATAAACGACAGGGCCAAAAGGGCCAGGGTTAATTTTTGACGCCGCCGAAGGAGCGCGATGATTCCAAGGAATGAAAGGGAGCCGTAAAAAAAATTCAAAAACCCCCCCGCCGGCGGAATCGACTGGCCTTCCGAACCGCCCCAGAACAAGACCGAGATATACCGGGTGAAAAGGCTGAAAAATTTATATACCGAGAAATCATTCCAAATCCCGATTTTACTCAAATGCCCACCGAAATCCCCGCCCCACGAGGCCCACCCAAAGGGTGCCAGTGAAATAATAAAAACAGAAATAAAACCAAGAAGCGGAGCGGGGTTTTTCAGCGCCGGGGAAAAACCAAAACGGTAAAACAAAATGATAAAAATGACGGGAACCAGGACGGGCCAGGCGGTAAAGGTAAAGGGGCCCAGCCCAAGGGCGAATCCCAGCAGTCCCGCCCAAAACCAGGCGTGATTTTGTTTTTCCGAATTTAACCACCTGCCCAGGATGTAAAAACAAATGAATTCCCACAGGGGCAGAAGGTCGCCCGGAAGCAGATAGGCGGCCAAATCAAAGGACCAATAATTAAAAGCCAGCAAAAACAAAAATATCCGGGAGGGGAATTTGGGGAAAAACTGCCTGGCCGCGGAATAACCCGCGGTGAGCGTCAGAAGCGAAATGACGGCACCGGGAAGCTGGATGGAAACGAAGGGGTCCCCCGTGATTTTGAGAAAAAAACAGCAAAAGTAGCTCACCAGGGACGGGGTCTGGCCGAAGGTCTCGAAAAATTTCCAGGTCCAATGATGGAGAAACTCCACGGCGTAAAACCCGTATTGGACCGGATCGCCTCCCTGCCAACGGTCGGGGCTTCCCAGTTTCCAGAAGCGGGGAACGACCGCGGCGGCCCAAAATAAAATTAAAAATCCCGTGGAAACCGGGAAGGAGGCCGCCGCCCGCGGGGTGGCAAAAAAGGACGGTTGCTTTCCCGGCGGGGCCGGGGGGGCGGCGAGGATCAAAAAAAGCGGAATAACCAGCCCCAAAAACACCGTCCAAATTTTGGCGTCCAGGGGTAAATCAAAATAAGTCAGAAGAATGTTGATGACGGAGAAAAAAACAAAAAACCCCCAAGGGTTGTAGGGGACCTTGAAATCATATTTTGAATTATATTTCATTTGTTTTTCGGTTTAATTTATTGACATCAAAGACGGATCAACAGGCCCTCAACCATTCATCCAATTGTTTGCCAATGGTGTTAAGCCTTTTGACCCAACGGTCGTGAAGATCAGGGGAAAGAAGCGCCTTTCGTAAACAAAGACTCATCAAGGGCACGCACTCATGAACCAGCGAGACGGCTTCCTTTAAATGGCGCTGGGTGGGGACGGGGCCCTTGGATTCCTGCGCCTTTAATACCTCCCGGGACAGCCCGTGGACCTGGCGTTTCAAGCGGGCCACGGCCTCGTTTTTCAGGGCCCAGGGCAGGTGCTGGTAGGTCTTGTTGATTTCGCCCGCCAGGCTGTCGCAGTGGACGGAAATTTTCTGGCTTAAAAATTCAGGGGAGGCCATGACTATTCCTTGGGCAAAAATTCGGCCGAATCCGTCAGGTTAAGGGGCGCCTTCACCGCCAATTTAAAGGCCTTTTGGGCCTCCGGCTTATTGTCCCTTAAAAGCCAAAGGTTTCCCATGTGATTATAAATATGGGCGGCGGGAATGGCCGCGGCGGCCTTGCCCAAAACCTGGGTCCCGTAAACGAGGTAGCGGGGATCGGGATTTTCCCCCCTGAAAAAGCCCTCCTTCACCAAAAGTTCCGAGGCTTTCTCCCAATAAATGGATTCCAAAAAAGGATCACCCAACGACAAAAGTTGGGTTTTGGCCAGGGAGGAAATCACATTGAGATAAGGCTCCCCTTCCGCGCGGGATAAATTCACGTCCAGGAAAGCCTGAAGGGATTCGTCCGCGCGCTTCCATTGGTCGAAGGCGGCCCGGTTGGCCCGGGTCACGGGAACCACCCAAAGCATCCAGCCCCCGTCCGGCGGGGATAAATCCCCCAAAAGGGAGAAGGCCTGGGAGGGGCCGAAACGTTTGTCGAGGAAAGGCCGGTAGTTGACGTTGGTTACCAAGGCTGTCCATTGAACCTTTTCCGGGGGAATGGCGGGGTTTTCCACGGCGTTGAAAGCATAATCCGCGACGGAAAGGGTTTGATCGCAAAGCCCCGTCGTGAAATTTGAAAAAATATTCCCGGGCCCCAGTTCGCCCTGGATTTTATCCAGAATTTCAAACGCCTTCTTCCTCTCGAAGGATTTGGCGTAGCCTTTCCAATTATCCCGGGAGTCCCAGAGGCCGCTGTAACGGATGTTTAAATGGTAAAAATCCAGCCCAAAGGAGCAGGTGAGAAAAACCGCGAGGACCGTTAAGCGGTGCCTGCCGGGGATCACGGCTAAAACCCATTGGAGGCCTGAGACCACCAGAACCAAAAGAAGGGGCAGGAGCGGGAGAATCCGAAGAGGTTCGCATTCCTTGGTGATTAGGCCCGGCAGAGCCAAAAAAACCAGGGCGGCTCCCAACCAGCGGTTTTCGGGCCGGTTCCTGTTCATGAAAAGGCCCGCCAAACCCAGGAAAAAAAGGGAAGTCAGGAGGGGATTGAAAAATCCCCCCCAAACCGGCTGGTAGGTATGGAGGTCGGGGGGAAGTCCCCAAAAAAGGGAGGCGATGTAGGAAAGGGAAACCCGCATTTGGCTTCCCGCGGGAAGGGGCTGGTCAAAAGCCCAAAGGTGGCGGAAGTAGGATCCATAGCCTTGATGAAGGGCGGCAAGGACCAGGGGAAGCGGAATAATTATTAAGGGAACCAAAAAACAAAACAGGTTTTTAAGTTTCTTAAAGGAAAGGAAAAATGTGCCCGCCAACAAACCGGCGATGGCGATCCAGTGGAGTCCCGTATAAAAGCCCAAACCAACCACGGATCCCAGGCCGAAGGCCCAGGGAAGGGAACGGGGGGAACCGGACGCCTTGAGAAATTTTCCCGTCAAATAAAAGGCCAGACATTCCCAGGGGAGGATCAGGGCCGACATCAGGGAAAAACGGCCGGTGAACAGGGGCCAAAAGCTGAAGGCCATCCACAGGGCCCCGAGAAGGGAGGCGGATTTGGAAAAAAATTGCCGGGCCGCGAAATAGAAAAGGGGAACGGTCAGGACCGACAGAAGGGCGGGAAAAAACCAGAGGGTCCCCAGGGAAACGCCGAAAATTTTGAAAAAAATTCCCAACCCCCAAAGGTAGGCGGGGGGCGTCTGGCTGCTCTCATAAAATAACCGTCCGTCCCAGGCCTGGGAAAGCCTCATCGAGAAATAGCCGGTCATTCCCTCGTCGTAATGGGGCCAGGCCGTCAGGGAAGTTAACCGGTGAAAACGCGCGACGACCGCCAGACAGGCGAAGGCCCACCAGACCCAGGCGGGGGGAAGGGAAAAAGTTTCCCGCGGTCCCAAAGGGCCAACGGCAGGGCCGGCTGTTTGGAGGACCAGGAAAAAAGGGAGCACAAGCCCGAAGAGCCCCGCCCAAAGCTTCAATTCCAATCCCGCGGGGGCATAGGATAAAAACAGGTTGGCCGACAGGAAAATAAAAAAAACTCCCGCGGGGGGAATGGTGAAGGTCCTGTTTTTTTTTGGTTTGTTTTTTTTATGCATGTTTATTTTAAATTCCCCAAAAGTTGGGCGGAAGCCGTGAAGTCAAAGGGGGCGCCGCGCGCCTTCCGAAAGGCCTCCCTGGCCAACGCCGGTTTTTGATCCATTAAATAAAACATCCCCAAATCGTAATAAAGGTGGGCGGCGGGATAACCCCATTTTATTCCCCGAAGGACGGCCTGGATTCGGGGCGCGGGATCCGAAAAACCCAATTTTAAATAAGTGTCGGCTGTTTTTTCCCAGTAGACCGATTCCAGGAATGGATCCCCCCGAAACGCGGGATAAACCGCGGCGAGGGAATTGAGCAGGGGCTGAAAGGATTTTCCATGAACGTAGGAAA
>JAHFCG010000020.1:0-10196 GCA_023249615.1 candidate division FCPU426 bacterium
CCCCTGGAGGAACTGCTGAAGGAGGAGTGCCCGCCGTTTTTCCGGCTAAAAGTGCATCCAGCAAACCGGGAGCGGCTGGGGGTTTCGGTAATCCTCCCGGAGGTGGGGCCATTCCACCCGATAAAGGGGTCCCCGGAACTGCTGGTTTGGGTAACCCTGGTGCCGGGTGCGGTAGAGCGGGAGGAACCGAAGGTTTCGGCATTCCTAATGATGGTGGAGCCATACCCCCCGATAAGGTGGTTCCGGGAGCGGGGGGTTTGGGCATACCCAGTGAGGGAGGAGTCAATCCCGGAGCGGCCGGTTTCGCGATTCCAGGCATTCCGATCCCAGGAGCCGCGGGCCTCACGCCAATTCCACCTGGGGGCATCAGGGACGGTTTAATCCCTGGAGCCGTCACGGAAGGGGACGCCCCAACGGTTCCAAGTGGAGGAGCAACAGGTTTGGAAGGTACGGGAGCCTCGCCCGGTTTTTTGATTTTGATCGGGAAGGTCAAAATAAGTTTGGTTCCGGGCTCCGCTTTTTCAGCGACCGCTCCCCCGCCGTGGGCTGACAAGATGGTCTTGACCAGGGCCAGCTTGAGGCCGGTCCCGGCCAGTTGGGGGGAAGCGGGATGCTTGGGGTCGTAAAATTCATCAAATAATTTGGGAAGGCTTTCGGGTGTGGCAACCAGACCCGGGTCCTGGGCCGTGACCTTGACGATTTCCCCGACCTTTTCCACGGTGATGGGAATACTGGAACCGCGGGGGGCGTCCTTGATGATTTGGAGATAAAGAATGTTCCACAGTTGGTTGAAGCGTTTTCGCACGATGGGCACCTTGGGAACATCCGGTTTACCCTCGACCTTCATTTTGATATTTTTCACTTCAGCCTGGGCCTGGAAGTTGAAGGCAAGACCCTCGATTTCGGCGGCCAGATTCACCTCCTCGTATTTGGCGTCCTGCTGTTCAATTTCAATTTGGTAAATATCCACGAGGTCGTTGATGAATTTTTCAAGCCGGGCGGAACGGTTGATGACCATTCCCAAAAATTCCTGTTGTTTCTCGTTGATGCCCCCCTGGGTGGTGCCTAGGGCCGAGGAAACGTAGCCCTTGATGATGCCCAAGGTGGTCTTGAGTTCTTCCGACATGGTGCGGATGGCCGCCGCGCGAACCACGGAAACCTTGATGGCCGAGGAGGATCCCATGGCCTGGAGGAGCTTGGATTCCATTTCCTTAAACTGGGAATCCAGCTGGCCCTGGGTTTCCGCCAGCTTTTTATCCATGTCCGTTTTCGACTGTTCCGCCGTCATGACCTGGGTTTTCAATTTGCCGATTTCAATTTTCGCCTGCTCCGTCTGGTTGCGGAGCCCTTCGGACATGGCCTTTAGGGCGTCGAGTTCCTTGAGCTTGTCGTTTAATTGGGAATTTTTATCGTTGAGTTCCCCGCGGGTGGTGGAAGCCTGTTTCTGCGCCTCGGCCACCTGATTGGCGGCCTCCCTTGTTTTTTCTTCCAGAAGACCCCGCGCTTTTTTAACGGACTCTTCCTTGTCCTGGGTGATCTGTTGTTTCTCGGTTTGCAGTTTTTCCATCAAAGCGGAAACCGCCTGGACAATTTGACCGACCTCGTCTTTTCCGAACCGGCGGGACGTTTCGGCGTTCAGTGCGTCATTGCCGTTCGCCGCGCTTAAAATTAACCCGCTGGCCTTGCGCAGGGGACTCAAGATGAGGCCGAAGAAAATGGAACCAACGATGAGGACCCAAGCAAGCGCCAAAATCATGGCCAGGCTCATGGGGGTTTGAACCAGCTGGGGCAAATTCTCGAGGGAAGGTTGGGGGGTCTTCGGCTCCACCGGCGAGGGCGGCGAAAGGATGGAAGAGGGAAAAATATGGACGATCCCGAATTTCGCGAACACGGGGGAGTAAACCCCAGAAGCGGCGTCGGGATTAAACTTAAACCCGCCGCTTTTTTCCGCCAATGCCGATTGAATTTCTGTTAACCACTTTTCCTGATTGGGGTTGAAGGGCTGGCCCACCTTCGCGTTGTTGGTGTGATAAAAGATGTTTCCGGATCCCGCTTCCAATAAAAACATGTCCCCGTTGTGGGTGTTGATATCCCGGAAAAAATTCGCCAGGCTGACAATAACCTCGGCAATGGAATTGGGGGCGACGGCCTCCGCGAAAACAAAGGCTGGATAACCCAGTTTCAGGGTGTAAAACAAATAAGGCTTTCCGCCGTTGTCCTTTAATTTCTGCGCGGTCTTGAGGAATTCCTCGGAGGTTCCATAGGCGGGATCGGTAATGAGGGGCGGCGCCGCCGGTATATTCTTTTCGACTTTCCCGGTTTGGGAAAGCACGACGATTCCCGACGCGCCGTGCGTCTTGACGAAATTATCCAGGTCCGTGTCCGTATTGTGGGCGTAAAGGTTGGGAATATCGTTGTTGATGCGCGCGATCGCCGCGGACATGGCCGTGGCCATGGCATCCACGTTGTTTTTGAGGGCGAGGATGGTGGCTTGGACCTGGGCCGGATTGACCGCCGGCGCCTTGGGAGCCTGGGGCTGGTTGAAGAGCATCCAAAAATAAACACCCGTCACCGCGATGACGGGGAGAATGCCAACCAGGATGAGGGCCAGGTAATACTTACTTTTCACTTAAATTCCTTAAAAAAATCTTAAACCACAGAGTTAACGGAGTTACACAGAGTAAGACGTAAACAATTAATATTTTTACCTTCAAATCTTTACTCTGTTCACTCTGTGTAACTCTGTGGTTCAGCCGGTTACGCCTTTTCTTCCACTTCTTCGTCCTTGGGAACGTTCACCACGGAAACCAAATGGTCTTCGTCGCCCATTTTAATCAAACGGACCCCCTGCGCCAAACGTCCCGTGGTCTTTATTTCCTTCACCCTTTGGCGGATCACCTTGCCTTCGGCCGTCATGGCGATAATTTCATCCTCATCCCCCACCGCCGTAATGCTGATGGCGAGGCCGTTTTTGGCGGTTGTTTTAATATTCAGGATGCCCTTGCCGCCGCGACCCTGCCGGCGGTAGGCCTTGAGGAGCGTGCGCTTTCCGTAGCCCTTGGTGGTGGCGGTAAGAAGGGATTTGCCCTCCCGGACCACTTCCATGCCGATAACCACGTCGTTCTTGCCCAACCGAATTCCACGGACGCCCTTGCCCGCCCGGCCCACTTCCCTCACCTGTTTTTCGGCGAAGCGGATGCTCTTACCCTGCTTGGTGGCCAGGAGGACATCCTGTTTGCCGTCGGTGATCTCGGCGGAGACCAGCGTATCGCCCTTGGAAAGCGTAATGGCGATGATTCCGCCCGCCCTGGGTTTGTCAAAAGCCGTCAACAAGGTGTTCTTGATCAAGCCTTCCCCCGTGGCCATGAGGATGCTGAATTTCTCGGTAAATTCCTTTACGGGAAGAACCGCGGAAATACTTTCATTTTCGCCAAGCTTCAACACATTCGCCAAAGCGGTTCCCTTCGCGTAGCGGGAAGCCTCGGGAATTTCATAAACCTTCAGCCAATGGACCTTGCCGAAGCTGGTGAAGATGAGAAGGAAGTCGTGGGTGGAAGCCGTGTACATGCGCTCAATGAAGTCCTCTTCGCGCACCGTCGCGCCCGCCACGCCTTTTCCGCCCCGTCGTTGTTTGTGGTAGGTATCCACGGGCAGACGCTTGATATAGGCCGCGTGGGACAGGGTAATGACCGCCTGTTCATCCTCGATAAGGTCTTCCACCTTGAGATCCTGCGCCTTTCCGATAATTTGCGACCGGCGGGGGTCGGCGTACTTGGTTTTGATTTCGGTGAGTTCGTCCTTGATGACCTGCCAGAGTTTCTTTTCAGAACCCAGGATGCCCTTGAGGATTTCGATGGTCTTGATGATTTCCTTGTACTCTTCCTCAATCTTTTTAATTTCAAGGTTGGTTAACTGCCGTAACTGCATTTCAAGGATGGCCTGGGCCTGGATAACGGAGAGATCAAAATTCTTGATGAGGGCGGCTTTGGCCTCGTCGGTGCTTTTGGAGGCGCGGATGGTTTTGATGACCTTGTCCAGGTTGTCGATGGCGATGCGCAAGCCTTCCAAAATGTGGGCGCGCTTTTCGGCCTTGTCCAAATCAAACTTGGTTCGGCGGATGACCACTTCTTTGCGGTGCTCGAGGTAATGATGAAGCAGGCCCTTCAGGTTAAGGACGCGGGGCTGGCCACCGACAAGCGCAAGCATGATGATGCCGAAGGAGGTGCGGAGGGACGTTTGGGTGAGCAGATTGTTCAACACCACCTGGGCGTTCATGTTCTTGGAAACTTCAATGACGATCCGCATGCCGTCGCGGTCGGATTCGTCGCGAAGATCGGTGATGCCCTCCATTTTCTTGTCGCGCACCAGCTCGGCGATTTTTTCGATCAGCTGGGCCTTGTTGACCTGGTACGGCAGTTCGGAAACGATGATGCGTTCCCTGTCCTTCTTGTCCACCTCGACGCCTGCCTTGGCCTGCATGCGCACGCTTCCCCGGCCCGTGGTGTAGGCGTCGACGATGCCTTCCCGTCCGAGAATGAACCCGCCGGTTGGAAAATCCGGACCCTGAATGAACTTGATAAGGTCCTTGATGGTGGCTTCGGGATGGTCGATTAAATGCAGTAACCCGTCGATGACTTCCCCGAGGTTGTGGGGCGGAACGTTCGTGGCCATGCCCACCGCGATACCGGTGGAGCCGTTGACGAGAAAATTCGGGAAGGCGCAGGGAAGGACGAGAGGTTCCTCGCGCGTGTTGTCATAGTTGGGTACAAAATCGACCGTGTTCTTGTCGATATCCTTGAGAAGTTCCTCGGACAAGGGCGACATACGGACTTCCGTGTAACGTTCGGCGGCGGGCGGATCCCCGTCGATGGAGCCGAAGTTACCCTGACCGTCAACCAGCACGTAGCGCATCGAAAAGTCCTGCGCCAGGCGGACGATGGTGTCATAAACCGAGGCGGTTCCGTGCGGGTGATAGTTCCCCGTAACGTCGCCGGTGACCTTGGCCGACTTGCGGTAGGGTTTTTTGGAAGTCAGCGAAAGATCGTGCATGCCCATGAAGATGCGGCGGTGGACGGGTTTCAAACCGTCGCGGACGTCGGGAAGCGCCCGGCCTACAATAACGCTCATGGCGTAATCGAGGTAGGAATCCTTCATCTCATCTTCAATATCCGTCGCCTGGATATTTCCGCGGTTGATGTCTCCCCCGTCGCCGCCAGAAGCGGCCGGAGAAGGGGTCTTGCCCGCGGGCGGAATATCGTTCCCGTTGTTATCCTTCAACTCGGGATCTTTGGGTGCGCTTTCTTTTTTCTTTTTCAGCCTGGCCATGTTTTTCCTTACCTCAAAATTTGAACCACAGGGTACACAGAGCGTACAGAGTAAACCTTAGAATCATCATTCCTAAAATTTTTGCCTTACTCGGGGTACTCTGTGACCCCCGTGGTTAAAGATTTACGTATCTAAGTTTCTGACTTGTTTCGCGTAGGTCTGGATAAAATTCCTTCTGGGTTCGACCTGGTCACCCATCAAAATATCGAAGGTCTTGTCCGCCTCAACCGAATCCTCAAGCTTGACCTGTAAAAGGGTGCGTTTTTCCGGGTCCATGGTGGTTTCCCACAATTGTTCCGGGTTCATTTCGCCCAAGCCTTTGTAACGCTGAATAGCCAGGCCTTCCTTGCCGAAATCCTTCACCTTGGAAACCACCTCGTACATGGACTCCAGGTAATAATCGTGGGATCCGTGCACTAGCACGTATTGGGGCTTCATTTCCTTCACCTTGCTGTCGGACTTGTCCTCTTTTTCCGGCGGGAAAAGCTCGGCCACTTCAACCCCTCGGGCGGCCATGCGTTTCAGGATATCCTCAAGCTGTTTTACCTCGGCCATATCCTTAAGGGTCTTGACCCGGATCATGTCCTTTACGTCCCGGCCCGTGTCATAAACAAAGTCCATGCCCTCATCGGCGGACTTTCCCTTTTCGGCGGCTTTTTTCATGTCCTTCAATTTTTGTTTCAGCTTATCGACCTTGTCATCCTTCTCGCTTTCGGTATAAGCGTGGTCAATACCGAGCGGGCTTTCGATCTCATAAAGGGGCCGCTTTTTCTTGCCGGTGAGAGCTTCCAGGAATTCCTGGAGGTTTAAACCGGCTTTTTGAAGAGTCGCCCCGATGGATTCCAGGCGGATCAGGTCCGAAATCAGGTCTTTGAGTTTTTCCTGGGGGAATTCCGTGCGGGATTTTCCCTTGCCCAAACGGTGCAAGCGGATGCCTTCCATGCCTTCCTGAAGGAGGAAGCGGGTCATATCGGCTTCGGCCTGGAGATACATTTCTTTTTTGCCGCGCTTCACCTTGTAAAGCGGCGGTTGGGCGATGTAGATGTAGCCGTTTTCAAGCAGAGGCTTCATCTGGCGGTAGAAAAAGGTCAGGAGCAGCGTGCGAATGTGGGAACCGTCCACGTCCGCGTCCGTCATGATGATGATGCGGTGGTAGCGGGCCTTCTCAACCTTGAAATCATCCTCACCGATGCCGGTGCCCATGGCGGTGATGAGGGTGCGAATTTCATCATTGTTCAAAATTTTGTCGATGCGGGCCTTCTCAACGTTAAGAACCTTACCCTTGAGGGGCAGGATGGCCTGGAATTTGCGGTTTCTTCCCTGCTTGGCCGAACCGCCGGCCGAATCACCCTCAACGAGATAAATTTCGCTCTTGGCCGGATCTTCTTCCTGGCAGTCGGCGAGTTTCCCGGGCAGGGAGGAAATTTCAAGGGCGCCTTTGCGGCGGGTGAGGTCGCGGGCCTTGCGGGCAGCTTCCCTGGCCTTGGCGGCCATGAGGCACTTGCCGACAATACGGCGGGCCACGGTTGGATTTTGCTCAAAAAATGTCCCCATTCCGTCGTTACAGGCCTGGCGGGTGATGCCTTCCACTTCCCCGTTCCCCAGCTTGGTCTTGGTTTGCCCCTCGAACTGCGGGTCCGGAACCTTGACGGAAATAACCGCCGTCAAACCCTCGCGGACGTCGTCGCCGGTAATGGGCGGGTCCGAATCCTTGATCATGGAATTCTTTTTGGCGTAATCATTGATGGTACGGGTCAGGGCCGAACGGAAACCCTGGACGTGGGTTCCACCTTCCACGGTGTTGATGTTATTCACGAAGGAAAAAACCGTTTCCGCGTAGGATTCGTTGTACTGGATGGCGACTTCCACCAACACTTTGTCTTTTTCCTTCTCAAAATAAACCGGCGTGGCGAAAAGAACTTCCTTGGTTTCGTTCAGGAACTTTACGAATTGGATGATGCCGCCGTTGAACTGGTAAACCGCTTCCTTGCCCTTCCCTCTTTCGTCGATCAGCTTGATGTAAATGCCCTTGTTCAGGAAGGCCAGTTCCCTCAATCGCTTGGCCAGGATGTCGAAGGAATAGGCGCTCTCGGTGAAAATTTGGGAATCGGCTAAAAAGGTAACTTTGGTTCCAGTTTTCTTGGCCTCACCTGTCGCCTTGATTTTCCCTTCAGGCTTGCCCCGCTTGTAGGTTTGAAACCAGACCTTGCCTTCACGGCGGACTTCAACTTCCATCCATTCGGACAAGGCGTTGACAACCGAGGCGCCGACGCCGTGCAAACCGCCCGAAACCTTGTAGGTGTCGTGGTCGAATTTTCCGCCGGCGTGGAGCTTGGTCATGACGACATCGAGGGTGGAAATTTTCTCAGTGGGATGAGGGGCGACCGGAATGCCGCGGCCGTTGTCGGTGACGGAAATGGAATTGTCGGAATGGATGACGACTTCGATGGAATCGCAATGACCGGCCAGGGCCTCGTCGATGGAGTTGTCGACGATTTCATAAACCAGGTGGTGAAGCCCGGTTCCCGACGTGGAACCAATGTACATGGCGGGGCGTTTGCGGACGGCTTCCAACCCCTCAAGAACAGTGATGTTGCTGGCGCCGTATTCGCCCGCCACCTTTTTGGGTTTGTCAGGAGCGGCCGCCGCCTTGGGGGCTTCCGCCGCCTTTGCCGGTTTCTTTTCTTTTTCTTTTTTCGGAGCGGCCTTCGCTTTTTTCGCCATGGTTTGTGGGTCGTCCTTTTTTAAAAGCTTTTCAACACAGAGTGAACAGAGTAAAGATTTGATTCTTAAAGGCCATTTCCCTGCTTTTAAACTCTGCGTAACTCCGTTACCTCTGTGGTTCTAGCTTTTTACCGCTTCGGGCTTCGCGCGAGCGTCAGGTTGATTTCCTTGATGCCGATTTGCGGAAACTCTTCCTGAAGCTTTTTAAGAATTTCCGTTTTCCGGAAATTCGCCTCTTGCATCCAAATGGAGTGGTTGAACGCCATTTGAACTTTTCGGCCCTTTAGGCTGACCTCGGTCAGCGCCTTCGAAAATTTTTCTCCCAGCACTTCCCTGCACTTCTTCTCAATTCGGAACTTTTCAAAATCACCCTTCACGCCCAGCGTTTGAAGAGCGCCTTCCAAAAGTTCGCCGACCTCGACCAACCCGCCTTTTTGCTTTTTCCTTCTCCTCATAAAAACCCCTTCGTCGGGGCAAGGGTGTTGTAGGGGTGGCCCCCCGTGGCCACTCAGGGCAGGCTCAGGGGCCTGCCCCTACATTTGAATCGTTCGCCCCTACGGGCCCTGCTGCTCCATCCTGACCGCGCCTGACTCCACCGAAAAAATTCGGGCTTTTTTCGAGGCCGCCGAGAAATCCGCCGCGGACGTTCCCGTTAAAAAAGCCTGACCGCCCTGCTGGAGGCGGTTCAAAAAAAAGGCCTGGCGTTTCTCGTCCAGTTCCGCCATCACATCGTCAAACAACACAAGAGGCGCCGTGTGGCAACCCTCGGTCAATAAGGACAACTGCGCCAACTTCAAGGCCAGGGCTCCCGTCCTCTGCTGTCCCTGACTTCCAAACTTGCGCAAAGGCTGGCCGTTCACCCAAAGCCCTAAATCATCCCGGTGGGGGCCGACCACCGTTACCCCTCGGGCCATTTCCTCCCGACGGGCGTTGGATAAGGCTTGAAGCAATTTATCTTTTAAAATCCCCTCGCCGCCCTCCAAGGGAAGCTGGGGCTCGTAACGAACCTCGAACTTTTCCAACCCTCCCGTCAAATCCTTAAGAGCTTGTCCGGCGAATTCCGACAACCTTTTCGAAATTTCCGAGCGCTTGAGCATCACAGCCGCGCCGTGTTCCGCCAGGGGCAAATCCCAAACCGCCAGCTGAGGCTCGAGGTTTTGAACTCTTTGGCGCAAAAGGGAATTGCGTTGTTTTAAAGTCTTCTCATATTGCTGAAAATGGGTCAGGTAACCCTGATCCATCTGCAGAATTGTCAAATCAAGGTAACGGCGTCTTAAACCGGGCCCGCCCTTTACCAAAAACAAATCGTCCGGTGAAAAAACCACCGCCGGGAGCCGGCCCAGCAGGGAAGAGAGCTTCTTTTGCTTCTTACCGCTCACGAAGAGAGCTTTATTTTTGTCCCTGTGTAACTCAAGCCGGATCTGTTCCTGGCCCTCCTCGCGCTGAAGAACCCCTTCAATGGACCCCGCCTCCTGCCCAAACTGGATCATTTCCTCATCCGCGGCCGCCCGAAAGGATTTCGTCGTGGAGAGGCAGTAAAGCGCCTCGAGGATGTTGGTCTTTCCCTGGGCGTTAAAACCCAGGAAGAGATTGAGCTGCGGGTGAAACTCTACCTCCAGAGATTGGTAATTACGAAAGTGGGACAACCGTAGGGAGCAAACATGCACTCATCAGCCTCATTAAATAATGTCTCCCCAGATACGAAGGGAACCGTGTTAGGTCAGCGAAGACTTAAAACAGTTTTGGGGGCATTTGGGGCCCAAAATTTTCATTTTTCTGATAATCGAAAGTCAAAAAGGATGTCGAACGACGGGGTTATTATAGTATTTGAGGCTTTAAATTGCAGTTTAAAAATGGTTGGTTTTATTATCTTTTTAAACGAAGTTATTATTAATAGCACAATATTATGTGCATATAAAATTAGTCATTTTTTGACGATTTTTGAGAGGAAAAAGGGAATTGTTCCACATGGAACTGTTTTTCCCCAAGGGAAAAACGGAGTCCCCTTTGTAGGGGACGATCCATTTTCAATTGCTCTATTGTTCCAAGGTTTCAGAGAGGATTCTTTGAAGGTTGGCCTACGGGTCGTGGATAACCGGAGGAAGTTTTCCCCAATTTTTCCACAATAACTATAAAACGTGACTGAT
>JAHFCG010000020.1:10206-28490 GCA_023249615.1 candidate division FCPU426 bacterium
CTTTTTAATCACTTTACAGTGAAGGAGTTTTTGGGCAGTTTCTGCCTTATCCACAAGTTTCAACTGATCCGCGGTCATCCAATTCACAAGATATCCACCAACTTTTAACAGGGGGACGGTGTATTCCAGAACCACCCGAAAATCGGCTACCGCCCGGGCGGTAATTCCATCCCAACTTTCCCGCTGGCGGGGATCCTGCCCCAACTCCTCAGCCCGTCCCGTCAAGGTTTTGCCCCTCAACCCCGACTCATTCAAGCACTCCTCAAGGGCTTTGGTTTTCTTGGCCACCGAATCCATCAGGGTGATCTCCACCTGGGGGTTGGAAGCCATCAAAACCGCGCCTGGAAACCCGCAACCGGTCCCCAAGTCCATCCAATGGTGGGAGTCCTTCAGAAAGGGCTTTAAATGGGGAAGAGAAAAAGCCGAATCCAGCAAATGAAAGTTTAAAAAGGCTTCGTCCTCAATCCAACGGGTAAGGTTCAGCGTTTCGTTGATTTGAAGCATCTTGTGGGAAAACTTGAGGAGGCCCTTCAGGGCTTCCGGCGTGAAATAATCAGTCAGGCCTGCCTGCCCAAAGGATTCCCGTATCTTTTCGACCGTCAGGCTCAAACCAGGTCATCCGTGGATGGAACGAAAGGGACTTCGGATTGCTTTTTGGTGAACCGGCTGACTGCCAGGAGGAGAACCGCCAGGTCCGAGGGGGTAACCCCCTGGATACGGGTGGCCTGGCCAAAGGTTTCGGGCCGGATTTTATTGAGCTTTTCTTTGGCCTCGCGGGTAAACCCGTGAATGTCCAAATAGGGGAAGTCACGGGGTATCGGTAGGGTTTCATTACGGCTCTGGCGCTGGATCTCCTGCCTTTGTTTAACCAAATACCCCTCGTACTTCAATTCCACCTCAATCTGGAAGGCGATATCCGGTTCAAATTGAAGATCCTGGGGCAGAAAGGGGCGAAGACCCTCATAGGTCATCCAGGGCCTACGGAGGATGTTATCCAGGTAAAGGGAACGGTCCTGCGGGGTCAACTGGAGGGCCTCATTGGGCGCCGCCTCAGGGGGTAAAACCCTTGTCCGGAACCCCTTCAGACCCCTCTCGATTTGAACCTTTTTCTCAATCACGGTTTCCCTAGCCTCCGAGGGAATTAACCCCAATTCAAACCCCTTTTCCATTAGGCGGAGGTCGGCATTATCGGGGCGAAGAAGAAGGCGGTATTCAGCCTTGGAGGTAAACAAGCGGTAGGGTTCATCCGTGCCCTTGGTAACCAGGTCGTCAATGAGGACCCCGATATAGGCTTCCGAACGCGAAAGGACGAAGGGCGGAAGCCCCTTCACCGACAAGGCGGCGTTAATTCCAGCCATGAGCCCCTGGGCCGCGGCTTCTTCATAACCTGAGGTGCCGTTGATCTGGCCGGCCAAAAAGAGGTTCTTGATTCGGTGGGTTTCCAGGGAATGGGAAACCTGAATGGGGGAGACATAGTCATATTCAACGGCATAGCCGGGACGGATGATCTGTGCCTGTTCAAGACCCGGGATGGTATGGAGGAAGGCGTATTGGGCGTCCAAGGGCAGGGAAGTGGAAAGCCCGTTCAGGTAAAACTCGTTGGTGGAGAGGCCTTCCGGCTCCAGGAAGATTTGGTGGCGGCCCTTATCGGGAAACTTAACCACCTTGTCCTCGATCGATGGGCAGTAACGCGGGCCGATACCCTTGATCACTCCGGAATAAAGGGGAGAGCGGGCCATGTTGTCCTTGATGGCCTGGTGGGTCTTGTCGTTGGTGTAGGTGATGTAACAGGCGACTTGGGGTTGCAGGGGAAACGAAGTGGTGAAGTGGGAAAAGGGAACCGGGTTTTCGTCGCCGTGTTCTTCGGTGGTCTTGGTGAAATCAATGGATTCCCTGCTGACCCTCGGGTTGGTTCCTGTTTTTAAACGTCCGACATCAAACCCCAGTTCTTTTAATTGGGCGGGAAGACCCTTCGCGGAAAGTTCCCCCGTTCGGCCGCCCTCAATTTTGGTTTCCCCGATATGCATCAGGGCATTTAAAAAAGTTCCGGTCGTTACCACGACAGCCTTGGCCTTTAACTCGTCACCGTATTGAGTCACAACCCCTTTGATGATTCCGTTTTCGACCACCAGTTTTTCCACCAAGGCTTGCTTCACCATTAATCCGGGTTGGCGCAAAACGGTGTTCTTCATCCGTTGGTTGTATTGTTCCTTGTCGCACTGAGCCCTCAAGCCCCACACAGCCGGTCCCTGCGTTCGGTTGAGCACCCGGGATTGAATGGAAGTTTCGTCCGTGGCTTTTCCCATCTCGCCGCCAAGCGCGTCGATCTCGCGGACCAAATGTCCCTTGGCCAAACCGCCCACGGCCGGGTTGCAGCTCATCTTGGCAATGGTGTCCGGGTTCATGGTAAGAAGCGCAGTGGAGAGACCCATGCGGGCGCAAGCGAGCGCGGCTTCGCAGCCGGCGTGGCCGGCTCCAACAACGAGGACGTCATAAGTTGAATGGGAGTAAGACACGAAAACCCTCGAAACAAAAATTTGAGGAGGGAAGTGTATACCAGTGTCCTTCGCTTGTCAGCCCTCAGATATTTGTTCACGTCCTCGGTGATCCGCCTATCGCGCGAAACTAACGCGAAGTGAAATTAACCTTTCTCGGCCCAAAAGCGATTCGTTCCATGTGGAACAAAGCTTGACGGTCAGATGTTCTTACGTTATTATTCTTACGTAAGATACCTAAAAGGATGGGAAATATGGACAAAATCTTCTCCGCGCGCCTGGATGAGTCGGTTCTGGCTGAAATGCACCAGGTCGTGTATCAGCACCACATGACCAAGAAAAAGTTCCTCGAAGAGGCCATTCATCAATATGTGGCCACTTTGAAACAACCGGAGGAAACCGATATTTGGGCTCGAACTTGCGGGGCCTGGAAAGGAAAAGAAAGTCCCGCGGAAACGGTAAAACGAATTAGGAATCATGTGAATAAAACTTTTAGAAGACACGCTCGCTAATGCGAACCTACATCGATAGTAATATTATTATTTGGCATTTGCGTGGAGAAAAAAAAGCCCATGATCTTCTCAAAAAGTTAACCTCCGAGGGTTCCGAACTTTGGATGGGGGCCATTCAAAGAATGGAAGTTGTTTTCTTCATGAAGGACACGGAAGCAAATGAAATAAAAGAGCTTCTTTCCCATTTTAGAACCCAAGCGGTTACTCAAGAAATTGTGGATAAGGGAGGGGAAATTTACAAAAAATGGAATCCAAGCCACGGGGTAGATATCAATGATGCTCTTCTAGCAGCTTCGGTTGACCTCCATGGTGGGCGCATTTATACCCTTAACATCAAACATTTTCCCATGCCGCACCTTGCTGTAATCAAGGGCTGGTGACCTTTGCGCCTTTACATCATCCGCCACGCCGAACCTGACTACGAACACAACACCATCACGAAAAAGGGTCACACCGAAGCCAAGGCCCTCGCCAAGCGATTGAAGAACGAGGGTTTGACCCGCCTCTATTCCTCACCCCTGGGCCGGGCCCTCCACACCGCCGATTACACCGCCAAGGCAACCAAGTTAAAGGTAAAGGTGGAGGATTGGACCCACGAGTTGTCGGATCTAAAGATGGATTCGGTACCACCCTGGGGTCAGTTGATGGCTTGGGACCTGCCGGGCGAGCTGATTCGGGAAAAGAGGGAACATCTTAGACATGACACCTGGCACAGGATTCCCCTGTTTGGTCAAAAGAAGTTTCGGGCCGAAATCGCCAGGGTCCACAAAAACTCGGACTCCTTTTTGAAACGTCATGGGTATAAAAGGACGGGAGGGAAGTATCGAGTTCTAAAACCAAATCGGGAACGGATCGCGGTTTTCTGCCACGGGGGACTGGGAACAACCTGGCTGGCCCACCTTTTGGAGATACCCTTGCCCTTGGTTTGGAGCGGCTTCTGGATGGCGCCTTCCTCGGTCACAACGGTTCTTTTCGATGAGCGTTCCAAAAAATGGGCCACACCCCGTTGTATCGGCTTTTGCGACCTGTCGCATTTACATAAAGAAGGCTTGCCGGTTTCGACGCACGGCATAAAAGCTAACTTTTACTAGATAATCTTTAAGCCAATCCTTTAGAAAACATAATTCCTTCCACAATCCAAGCTTCTTTCACCAACCTAAGCTCTCCTGATTCCAGCAACATTATCCACTTACAACTACTTGTATGATTTACAACCATGCCACAATTAGTAGTCTTTATATTTTTTGTTGTACTTTTTATTATTGACTTACTTTTTTATTAATGGTATACATTAACTGAAGTCATACCTCTTTAGGAGCTTTCCCATGAAAACTATGGAAAACAAGCCAAACCGTACCGTAATGACCCACAAGGGCCAAGTGGTCATCCCAGTCAAAATTCGTCGCCACCTGGGATTAAAGGGCGGAAGCCGGATCACAATTTATGAACAAGATGGAGAGGTTCGAATGGTTCCCCTTACCGCAGCGACCATCGATAAAAACTTCGGGATGTTAAAGGGTGGAAAAAGCCTAACCCAAGCTCTGTTGGAAGAGAGAAAGCGGGAACGGGAAAGAGAGGATCGAAAAGTTTGAAACGCTACGTCCTAGATAGCCACGCAATACTCGCTTATTTCAACGGCGAAGAAGCCGGTAAGCCAGTCACCGACATCCTCAAAAAAACCCTTGAGGGTGGCGCCGAATCCTACATGAGCGTTATTAACTGGGGGGAAGTGTATTACGTCAGCCTCCGGGAAAAGGGGCTGGACCAAGCCGAAGCATCCATAAAGACCCTTGGAGAGTACCCAATTGAAATCGTAGAAGCGAACCGCTTCTTTACTTTAGAGGCGGCGAAATTCAAAGGCACAAACAAGATGTCCTACGCAGATGCTTTTGCCGCCGCGTTGGCCAAACATAAAAAAGCAGAACTTGTAACAGGTGATCCTGAATTTAAATCAGTAGAAAAAGAAATTAAAATTTTATGGCTTTAAAAAGTTATTAGCAAAGGAGCGTTTATGCCGATTACCCCCCATATATCACCTAGAATTATTCCGTCAATTGCAAGTCTATACAACGATGTAAATAGAATATTTATGGAGTATATCGATAACTCTCTAGATAGCGCAGAAGAGTTTTATGAGCAAAGTAATAACGCTTACAACAAAAAAATTGAAATCTCTCTGAAAATACAAGGAAATGATTACAAAGACGGAAAAGTAATAATTAACGACAATTGTTTTGGAATTACAAAATTTAAAAAGCTAGTCGAAAATATTGGTAATTCTGATAAGAAAGCTCAACCTTGGACAAATGGTCAATTTGGTTATGGCATTTACTCCTTTATGGCCGCATGTTCCAACTTGGAAATTACCTCTAAACTCCAACAAGATCCAAAAGCTTTATATATTCCGATTAATAAGAAACAATTTGATACAGATCGATTAAAAGATGTCTATTTCCCTGACCCGAAAAAAGTTACCTTTTCAGAAGAATCTGGAACAAAAATTGTTCTTTCCGAATTTGAAAAAGAAAACTGGAAACAAATAAATATTGAAGAATTAAAGGCTGAAATCGAAAAACATTTTGAGCTTTTTCTAACCAGGAAAAATTTAAAAATTAAATTGATGTTTGATAATTTAGATCTAACTTGTAGTCCTTTTAATTATAAACAATATGAAGGAGATAGTTACGAGGACCATGTAGGAGAATTAACATTAAATGACAAACGCATGTCACACAAAAATACTAAATTAAAACTCCCAAACGCTATACACATTTTTATAAAAGTAACAAAAGGTAAAGAGATAAATAAACGTCCTGTTTTCATTTATAAAGGGCGAAGAATTGCAGAAATAAAAGATGTAAAGCAATTTCACTCAAAACACAAAAGCGATTTATGGGATCACCCAAATGTAACCGGTTATCTAGATCTCGATTCTATCGAGCAAATTCAACCAACGATTGCCAGAAATGATTTCAAAAATAATACTCACGCGAGGGCACTATTTTTTACCTTATTAGAAATCGAACCCCTAATTTTGGATGTCGTTAAAGAGGTAAATAAAAAATCCGAGGAAAGACACTATAAAGAACTCGAGGATCGTTTAAATGATGTGCTCGCAAAACTTGCAAAATCTGATTCAATGTTTTTTAGAACAGATTATTTATCTGGAGATACTATCAATTTGGATAAAGATGGAGCGGGCCAAAATTTGCATGATGGCAATGGGGTTAAAGACAGAAGTCTAAATGACCTGAATAATTTTGGAACAAATTCAAAATTTGGAGAAAACGAAGGTAACAATAGTGGAAAAGAGCCAAGTGGGAATGGAGGCAAGATACCTGGGGGAAGTAAAGGTGGCAATTCAGGATTAAACAAAGAAGCTCAGGATCCTTTTAATGATTCCGAATTTAAAGGTTCCGAGAAAAAGAAAAGTGGTTTTAACATAAGGATTGTAGATCTTGAACCAGATATAGACTCAACGACAAGTCAACAATTGCGATCTGTTTTAGTTGGAAGCGAAATAAGAATTTTTAAGCAGCATTCTGACTTTATTAATCGAGTTGGAGAAAATAGACAAGGAGAAAAAAGAATTACCGAAAGATTAATCACCTATTTAGCTGGTGAGATTACTGTCCACTACAAAGATAAATTTCACAATAAAACCGGTCAACCGGAATACAATAAAAATCTATTTGTTGACCTTGTAGATTTTGTTTATAAATTCGAAAATCTTCTTAGTAATTTAGCTGGAAAAAATTTATCCGACCTCGAGAATTAATCTATGGATGTTAGTCACCTCATCCAACAAATTACTCCCTCTTATAATTTTTATAAAAAAAATAAAAATAAATCTTCTGCGACCACTTGTATTGAAATAATGTGGGATATAGGCGACACCATAAAAATTTTTTCAGAAAAATATGAAATCGCTCCGTACGGCTTATTCAGAGAAGTTTATGGAAAATCGGAAGGGAGAAAAAACACAACACAAAAGAGTTACATAACTCGAGAATTTCAAGCCCGATGTTATCGAATCCGAAATATTTTCAATACAAAAAATGAAATACAGAATCTTTTTCCAACTCTTGAAAGTTATAAAGCTTTCAGAGACGCTATGCCATTTTTTGATAACCCAAAATACAAACTATCCGGGAAAGAAAGAGAAGATCTAATTAATGTTTTAAACAAGACTTCTCAACATAAAAAATTAATGGATTATATAAAAAGCTTACAAACAAAAAATATTGGCATAAAAAATCCACGAACACAGAAATTTGACGCTTTAGAAAAACAAAAGGAAATATTTATTAGTTTTTATCGTCTAATTAATGAGGTTATCAAAAATAATGATTATGATTCTGCAGTTTTAAAAATTGGCAACGTAGATAAAGAATTCATTCGTTTGTTGGCAAAAAACACGAGTGCACTTTCACAAGATGGCTTAAAAAGCTTTACTTACAATACTCCTGAACATCTCCCATCACCTTGGACAGAATATGAAAAAACTATTAAATTCCTTCTAATTCAAAAAAATCCACAACTCATTCGACGATTTAGAAGATTGGTTCCCTCTGAACGAATAGTTAGATTAGCCGACATGCTTTATGGATTTTTATCCGAAGATTATTTCAGGAATGTAAAAAATCAATAAAACATCTTTATTTCCCAATACAGAATTTCGTGAAGATATCCTCAAAAGCCGTGGCGGGCAGATTGCGGCCACGAATGCGGCCAATCGCCAGGGCGGCTTCCTTTAATTCCTCGGCCCACAACTCATAAGGTTGTTTTCCTTTAATAAGTCCTTGGACATTCTCCAAAGCGTGAAAGGCCTGTTGAACTTCCTTTTGATGGCGTGCGGATGTCAAAACCACGTCCTCACCCGAAGCGGGGGTTTGAATCAAATCCTCCACCTTGGACAGAACCCCCTCCACCCCTTTGCCGGTTTGGCAGGACAAGACGAGGCATCGGTCTTGAGGTACGGACTTTCCCTCCCAAGGATTCTTGGTATGAACCAAGTCCATTTTATTAAATAGGAACCAGGTTCTTTCCAACGGTAGGGATGAGTTTTTTAATTCTTGTAGGGATTCTTCCGGGTTGGAGGCGTCCACTAGCCAGAAAATGACATCCGCTTCCTCAATCACCTGCCGGCTCCGGCGGATACCCTCAACCTCCACCACATTTTTGGCTTCCCGAATCCCGGCCGTGTCAAACAAGCGCACCCTTACACCCTTTAAGCGTATCTCGCCTTCCACCACATCCCGGGTAGTTCCCGCCATAGGGGTCACAATGGCCCGGTCTGTTTCTAATAAGGCATTCAAGAGACTCGACTTACCAACATTCGGGGGGCCCACCAAAGCCACCGCCAAGCCCTCACGGATAACCTTTCCTTGCCGGTAGCTACCCAACAGCTTTTGAAGCTCATCCTTAACTCCAGCCACTTCCTTCTCGAACTTGGGCAGGTCCAAAGAGGGAATACCGTCCTCGGAAAATTCGAGCCTGGCTTCTATCTTTAAGTAAAGGGACTTGAGGGATTCTTCCATTGGCTCCAGATGGGAGGAGAGACCCCCCGTTAATTGCCTCAAAGCCTGCCGCCGGGCCGCGTCGCCCTGGGCTAAAACGAGAGCCTCCACCGCCTCCGCCTGGGTCATATCCATTCTTCCGTACGTAAAGGCACGGTAGGTAAACTCGCCAGGCTCCGCGGGACGGATTCCCAGCGAGACCAGAACCTCCATTAATAAGGAAAGCAGGGATTGATTGCCGTGAACGTGAAATTCCACCACATCCTCGGAGGTATAGCTGTGAGGTCCCGGCATCGCCAGCAATAACCCCTTGTCGATCATTTCACCGTTTCGTGAATCTAAAAAATCGCCAAAAAGAATCTGGCGCTTTTTTTCCAAGGGTTTTTAGGCTTTTAAAATCCGGCGGGCCGCCTCAAAGGATTTATCCCCGGAAACGCGGATAATGCCGATACCGCTTGTTCCGGCGGGCGTCGCGATGGCGGCGATGGTGTCTTCTAAAACAAACATTAATAACCTGTCATTGCGATCTGGCTTCGCCAAGGCTACGCCAGACAAGGGAATTTAAAGACAATTTGTGGGTCATAGCCTTTAGGCGTCGGCCCAAGCAACCCCAGTTTAAAACAAATTTTTCACCAAAACCACAAACCCAAACCACCCATGAACTGAGATTGTAGTTGGCCTTCGGCCAACCATGGTTGCCCAAAGGGCAACTACCACAGGCTTGTCGCCAAACGCCCCGATTGGGGCGGCTCCTCGCAATGACAAATAAAAAAGGCCCTCCGGTTAGGGAGAGCCTTTTCTAAATCCTTTAGCTGCCGACGACTTGTCCTCCGAAGCTTTAGCGTAGGGGGATCAGCTGGTGTTACGCCCTGTTTCCAATCGAATCATCCACTTCTTTTTCCTTCGGTACTGCGTTTCCCGGTTCCGGATGGTTCGAGGAAACTGGTTCCGCGATCATCACAGTAGGCGCTATCGGCTGGTTCGCGACAACAGGCTGGGCGTCCTCGGGGGGCACCGTAGCCTCGGGGGCCACCGATCCCGCCGCTTCAGCCGCGGCAACCGCCGCCGCCGTCGCTTCGGGGCTTACTTCCGGCGCCTTCACCTTGGGAACAATCACCACCTTGCGGCGCAATCCCTCGCCCCGGCTCTCGGTCGTCACGTGTTCGTGATCCTTCAGGGTCATATGAACCACCCTGCGGTCCTTGGAGCTCATGGGACGCATGGGAATTTCCACGCCGGTTTCCTTGGCCTTTTGGGCCAAATTAACCGCCAGTTCCTTCAGCTTCTCCGTCTGGCGTTCCAGGTAGCTTTCCACGTCAACGATGATGATGGATTTTTCCTCGCCGGTCATGCGCTGAACCACCTTGGAAACCAGGTATTGCAGGGCTTCCAGGGTATGGCCATGACGGCCGATGAGGGTTCCCGAGGAGGGTCCCAGGATGTTCAAAACCGTATTACCGTCCGGATCTTTTTGAACCTTGACCGTATCCGGCAGGCTCATACCGCGCAAAAGCCGGCTCAGGATGCCTTCGGCAAAAGCGGGGACCGCCGAGGGTTTCAGGGACATCTTCACCTTCGCGGGTTTTGACCCGATTCCCAAAAAGCCCTTGCTCCCCTCGTCGAGCACTTCGGTCTTCATGTCGTTCTTGGTGACATTAAACCGCCGTGCCGCCTCTTCAATGGCGTCCTCGGGGGTTCTTCCCGTGATTTCAACCCAGGAACCGCCCTGACGCGGGACATAACCCTCGCTGCGTTCGTGGCGCTCGTGTCTTTCATGCCTCTCGTGGCGTTCCCCGCCCCGGTAGGAGGATGGTCCGCCGGAACGATTCCCGCCGCCATGGGAACGGTGTTCGCCCCCACGGTGCTCGCCGCCGCGATCCGGACGGGGATTGTTTCCTTTATATCCGCCCCCGCCGCCGCGATTGCCGGCGTAACCGCCGCTGTGGCTTCCGCTGGTACTATTGCCGCCGCTCCGGTTTCCGGAATAACTCCCCCGGTTTCCGCCCGACGGTCTTCCGCCGTTTCCGCTGGGGGGTCTTGATCCGCCCGACGGCCTGTCGCTGTTTTGATTCGTAAAATTCCTCATGATTTTGCTACCTCGTCTTTCTTCTTGGCTTTTTGGATTTCCCGATTAACGACTTTCTGCTGAACCATCGACAAGATATTGGTCACCACCCAGTACACCAAAAGGCCCGCGGGCCACTGGAAGGAAAACCAGGTCAGCATAATCGGCATCATCCACATCATTACTTTTTGTTGACCAGCGGCCTGGTTGGCCATCTGGCCCGACACCTTCTGCTGGATCACCATGGAGGCGCCCATCAAAAGGGGAAGCACGTAAGTCGGATCGCTGAGAGTCAAATCACCCAGCCATAAAAACTTCGCCTCGCGGAGCTCGATGCAATGCGAAAGCGTGGAATAAAGCGCGAAAAAGATCGGCATTTGGAGAAGCATCGGCAGGCATCCCCCCATGGGGTTGATCCCCGCCGTTTGGTAAAGCGCCATGGTTTGTTTTTGCTGTTCTTGTTTGTCATCGGCGTACTTGCGCTTGATGGCCTCAAGTTTCGGCTGGATTTCCTTCATCTTGCCCTGGGTCTGGGCCATCTGCTTGTAGCTGTTGTGGGTGGGCCACCAGAGAAGAAGCTTCACCGCGATGGAAAGAAGGATAATGGCCAAGCCCCAGTTATGGGCCCAGGTGAAGAACCAGTTCAAAAGCGACAACATATAAACGCTGATGAACCCGAACATTCCGAAATCAATGACGTTTTCAAGACCGAGGTTCTGGCCCTTCAGGATTTTGTAATCCTGGGGCCCAAAATAAACCTGGCCTTTCCGTTGGAAGCTTTCGCCGTTTCTCAAATCTTTTCCGGCGAAAACCAAAACGGGTCTCGGCGCGAAAAGTTTCTTGTCCACGCCCGGGTTGGGGTTGTCCGAGGTGGGCGAAAGAAAGGCGTTGTGGTCTCGCAAAATTCTGGCGGTTCCGCCGCCGTTTGAGGAATCAGGAATCAGGGCCGCCATGAAAAACTGGTCCGCCAGGGCCGTCCAGGCGACGGAGCTGGCGATTTCAACGCTGTCCTGGGATTTTTTCGCGGTTTCGGAGGAAACCTTTTCCCCCGCCAGTGTCGCCACGCGGTAACCGCCCGTGCGGGAATTCGTTCCGGTATTTTCCTCGGCTCCCAAGGTATCAGCCCATTCCACCGCGAGGCTGGAGGCCTGGAGGGAATTCCTGCCTGTTTGGCTGACCGAAATATTGAAATCGATCATGTAACTGCCGTGGCTAAACCCGAATTTTTTCTCGAAAACGGTTCCGTTGTTGTCCACGTATTTGAAAACCAGCTCGGCCTTGTCGCCGTTCTTGGAAAGTTTTTTGGAGGACCCGATGACCTCAAAGGATTTTTGGTTCAGTTCCGGCAGGGGAGCGTAATTAACGGAGAAAGGCTTGGGCCTGTTCGGATCGGCGTTCACCAGCTGGCTGAATTTCTTGGAAGCGCGGTTGAGGTATTTTTTTAACTGGAACCCGGTTAGAACGGCGCCCTGGTTGGAAAAGGTGGCGATGTAATCATCCGTTTCAATGTTGACTTCCGTTGCCGGAACATCCTGGGTCTTCCGGGAGGAAGCCACTTTTTTCACATTGGAAATTTCGGCGGTTTGCTCTTTGGTCGAAGCCTTGGCTTCGGTGGAAACGGCGGGGGCCGCCGTCTGGGTGGTTTGGGTTGCCGGTTCTTCCTGGGGAACAGGTGGGGGAAACACAAGATACCAGCCCATCACAATGAGGACAGAGGAAACAAGGAAAATGATAAAACGGTTCTGATTATCCAAAAAGATTCTCCCGGTCTAAATTAATGAACGGGGTGGAATCCTCCGGATGAGGCGGGATGGCAACGGCTCAAACGCTTCAAACCCATGGCAAGACCCCTGAGGATCCCATATTTTTCCACGGCTTGTTTAGTGTATTCAGAGCAGGTGGGTGTAAACCGGCACGAAGGGGGGAGGAAAGGCGAGATCATCTGCTGATACCCCTTGAGTAAAAGTAAAATCCCCTGCTTTAAGAGTTTGTCCATTCTAAAAATCCCTACCTCATCCGGAGGAGGCCCGCCCTGGTCGCCAGCCCAAGAAAAGAGGTCTTGAGCTCATCGAAGGTTCGCGCCGCGCTTCCGCGTCTGGGGATCAGGATCACCTGGTAACCCCCGCGGAATTTTTCTTTTTCCACCCGGTAAATTTCACGAAGACGCCGTTTGAGGCGGTTTCGAAGGTAGGCCTTTCCCAAGGCCCGACTCAACGATACGCCGAATTTTCTTAAACCCGCGTCTTCACTGAATTGAACATAAAAAGCTAACGACCTGTCTTCCAATTTGCGGCATTGCTGAAAAACCGCCTTAAAATCCTTGGATTGCTTCAGCCGCTCCGACTTTAAAATTCGCGGCACACAAAACCCCTAAATAAACCAATTTTGAATTATGAATTAAGAACTCATGCCACTTTACATATTAAAAACTGTTAAAAGAAAGTGGTATAGTCCCGCGTTTTCAATGAAATTTTAAATTGTTACGCGGGACAAAATTCACAATTGCCTCTAAAAAATGTGTTGCCTTTACTGAGTGCTCACTCTGGCACGGCCTTTTTTACGGCGGTTGCTTAACACCCTGCGGCCCCCGACCGTCTTCATTCGGCTGCGAAAACCATGAACCTTTTGGCGTTTTCGTTTGTTGGGTTGAAAAGTTCTTTTCATTTGGGAAAAACCGATCCTTTACCTGATTTCTTGACCGACTGGCGAAAAAGAGGGTCGATTGTAGCCTAGGCGGTGAGGCAACGTCAATGCGGGTGAAAAAGGGCCGCTTTGATTTGGATAAAACGGGATCTTCACCCGCGCCGAAGCTGGTTTTAAGCGTCTTTTAATGGTTTCGTTCCTCCCGCCCACGAATTCCGGGAACTTTTCTACGGGAAAGTTTATGGACGGAATATTTTTTTGGACAAAGAAAGGTCAAATTTTTTTCGATCACCCAAAAAGATTTTGAAGTGCTGGCCTTTTAACAAAAACATCGATCCGACAAAAATTCCCGGAAAAAAATGAACAATTTGTTGTAAAGAATGGGCGGATTCCCGCCTGTCCAGCCCATTCTATTTCACCGTGGTTTTTTTCCAGCCTTTTTTCAAAAAATCAAAGTAAAGAGGGAGGTCAACCGAAAATTTTTTATTGTTGCCAAGCAAGTTATTTTCTAAGAATTGCGGCCTTAAAAAATAAAATAATTTACAACGCAAAACTTGAATTATTTTTTAAACATTGGGAAACTATGCCCGCTTCAAAATAAATTGCACAAAGCGGGACCTCCTTGGCTTTCAAACAGCCGTCGCAAATTTCAAAATCAAAATGGATTTCAGGGCTCAAGACCTTAAATCGTTTGTGGAAACGCGGGCTTCAGCCCGACGATCTCGTGCGTCATTACTTCCTTCACTGGTTCGTGGTTTACAACGGCAATATCATTAAAACAGCGAAGGCCCTCCAGATTCACCGCAATACCATTCAGGGATATTTCCTGGACCTTGGCTACTCGAATAAATCGGTAAAACTCCGCCATGAATGGCAAGAGCTGAATGAAAAATCTAAAAATTCCTCCTTTGAGAAAAAGTTTTACGCGTTCTATCAGAAGTTTTCCAAGAGACCCCGGTTCTCGGCGGATGAAAACGCCGGTTTGGTTGGTTTGTGGCAGACCTTGTTTCCTTTCAAGACTCTGACCCCTCATTATTTTTTGTGGGCGGTTCGGGTCGGCAAGTCCAAGGATTGGGTCCAAAAGGAACTGGGGTACTCCTACCGCCACCGCGCCCGCTTGATGAACCCTGTTTTGAAACCCAAGACCCGGGACGGCTTTTGGCTTTCGCCCTTGAGGCCCCAAGTAACGGAAGTTTATTCACCCCGCTACCGCACCATCCTCGCCCGCAAAAAGCGGTAAAGAAACACCCAAAGCCAGCTCCAAGACACCAAGAAAATCTTTAGGTTCTATGAAAGCCTTTTTTACCTTGGCTCTCCAAAAAGCTGTTCTTTTTTATCCCGTCAAATTTAAAATAATATTTTCCCTTGGAGTCTTGGAGTCTTGGTGGTGGAATGAACGGTATGAAATTAAATGTTTTGATTGTCAGCCATGGAAGCGGGGACAAGACCCCAAATTTGGAATTCAAGCGCTTGGTGGGAAAATTTCGGAGCCGTCATCCCGGTTGGAAGGTTACTCACGCTTTTTTAGTTCTTGCCAGCCCCTCTATTCCCCAGGCGCTTGAGGCTCTCTCCCGATCAGGGAAAGTAAAAGAAATTCTGGTTCTCCCTTATTTCCTTTTCGCGGCAAAGCACGTAAAAAAGGACATTCCCGCGATCCTGAAAACCTTTTGCAAAAAAAATCCAGGAATCAAGGTGAGGTTGGGAAAACCCCTGGGCTCAGATTCCAAACTTCTGGATATACTGGACCAAAGATCAAACCATTAAATATAAATTTGAAAAGGAAACCAAAATGGAACGACGCGAATTAAGGTTCAAAAATTTGAATGACGCCTTGGCGGAATTAAAAACCCTAGAGGCCGGCCCCGTGGAAACCACCGGCAACTGGTCCTTTTACCAAATTCTCGACCATTGCGCGGAGGACACGGAGACCAGCATGAAGGGTTTGCCGAAACCCCTTCCATGGTTATTAAAGGCAACCATGGGTAAATACATGAAAGGAAAAATGCTGAAGGCCGGATTCATGAATAGCGGCATCCGGGGAGGCAAAATCGAACCCAAACAAGGGAATGAAAAGGAAGCTTTTGCCCGTTTAAGAAAAGCGATCGCCCAATTTCAAACCTTGCCCGACTCGCCCCTCGATCATTATTTTTACGGCAAGTCCACCAAAACCGATTGTGAAAAGCTGATCGCCTATCACATGGCCAATCATTTGGGTTTCGCCCGCCCCAAGAAATAAAAAAAGGCGGCTCCCCATCAGGCCGCCTGTTCTTATTCTAAGAACCCCTAACAAAAACCTATTTCACCACCAAGGACACCAAGTTCACCAAGGAAGATAAAATATTATTGATTTATCGAATTTTTAAACATTTTTCTTTTCGCTTTTCTTGGTGAACTTGGTGCCCTTGGTGGTTCAATTTGCCTTTATTTTTGATTTTTGTTAGAGACTCTCAGAACGAAACCTTCGTCCCCGCGTAAACCGATAACCCCGCCGTGCCATAGCCGTAAACTTCCTCATAGGCTTGATTCAAGAGATTGTTGGCCCGGGCGAACAGTTTCAGGTGTTCGCTTACGGTGTAGGACGCCATCACATTGACCAGAAAATAACTGGGCAAGGTCACCGGGACCTTACTGTAGAGAGGCGGCGGGAAAGAAACATCCTGACGGTCCCCTAGGTAAATAAGGCTTAACCCAAAGTCCGCGGCATCCCATTTGTAAAAAGCGTCGAAACCCGCCTTGCTTTGCGGACGCCTTAAAAGCTGTTCGCCCGTAAGGGTGTTTCTCGCGAAGGTGTAGGTATAGTTGGCCCGGCATTCCAGATCCTTGACGGGATGGGCCGTCACGAAGGTTTCCCAACCTTCGGTTTGGGCTTGATTGATGTTGATGTACTTGTCGGTGGCGAAATCGTAATCGATCAGATGGTCATAATCGTTGTGAAAGTAGGTAGCTCCCGCCAGAAGAATTTTTCCGGCGATCGGCTGTTCAAACCCAGCGTCAAAACCCAGACTTGATTCGGGGGCCAAAGCCGTATTGCCGTAGGGTGAATAAAGCTGGTAAAGGGAAGGCGCCTTAAACCCCGTGCCGTAGGTCGCTTTTAATTTGGTATCCAGCCCGGGAATAAAAAAGGCCGCGGCTCCCCGAAAACTATATTGGGACCCAAAGGAATTGTAGGAATCCAGCCTTCCCCCCAGGGTTAAAAACAAGCGGTCATTGATGGAAGTCTGGTTTTCGACGAAACAACTCGCGGTGGAGGATGTTTGCTTTAAAAGGGTGGTGGTGGGTCCCCAGCCGTAATCGGAAACGTCGTTTACTTCCGCTGATTCTCCATGAAGCTGGACTCCCGCCACGAGTGTTTCCCCGGCGAAGGGGCGAAGATTATTCTGCCAAGCGGCCTGGATTAGTTGGCCGTCATAGGTTGCTTTTTGGTCGAACGAGGAAGGGTAGGTAGGATCGAGCTTGTTGTTAAAAACCCTCTGATGGTCGGTAAATGATAGACCCAGGGTCTGTTCCCAATCCCCATTCAAAAGTTTCAGCTTGGCCTGGCCTCCCCATAAAAATTGACGGCCATCCACGAAGAAATTGGGGTTGTCCATCCCCGGCCCGCTTCCGTCATCCAAACCGGTACGGGATTGGACAAAACGTCCAATAATATGGCCCTCAAAATTGTTGGTTGGTGAAGCATTCAACCTAAGGGAGGCCGTGGTATTACCATCAGGATTGTTAATGATGTTTCCCATCGATTTGTCGGCCGAGGGGAACCCGTCTGTGTCATAACGGGAAGCCGAGAGGGAAAAGTTTCCGCCAGCGTCCCCTCCCCTGGCTGAAACAACTTCGCGAATGGTGTTATAGGCCCCCCCTTCAAAAAGCAGGGAACCGCTGGGTGTCCCAACCCCTTCCTGGGTAATGATATTGACCACCCCGCCCATGGCGTTGGAACCAAACACGGGGCTCTCGGGCCCCCGGACAACCTCGATTTGTTTGACGTTATCCACGGATAACTGGTCCATGTCGGCGTATTGGCGCGTGGTGGAAATGGGATCGTTCAAGGGGATGCCGTCAAACAGGACCAGCGTGTGCTCCCCGTTGCCGCCCCTGATAAAAACGGAGGAAAGTTGTCCCGAACCGCCGCTCTTGATGAGGTCCAAACCGGGAACCCCTCTTAAAGCGTCCAATACGGTGGTGATTTGTTTTTGGTCCAGATCCCTTTTCGTGATGACCGTCATGGAATTGGCGACCTGGGAAACGGGCGTGTCCAGACGGTTGGCGGTGACAACCACTTCCGGCAAGACGGCTTTATTTTGAGGGGATTCAGCGGTGATGGTATTGGCTGTGGAATCCGGTGGGGCCTCATCGGCCAGAAGAAAGGATGGAGAAACGAGGGAAAAACAAAGAAAAACAGAAAAATAAATAACATGACGCATGTGCCCACTCCCCGAGGCTGACACTTTTACGGGGGTGGTCGGGAGAAACCCTAAAAAAAAGGGGATTCTCTCGCTTCTTACCAGCTCATTTTCGTGCCAGGCTTTAGCCTGGGACGAGCTGTGCACTTATTCAGGGTTTTCCCCTGAATAAGTGGCGACGTTTTTTGTCGCCCTTGGCGCCCGAAGAAGCATCAGAAAATTTCTCAAGGCCGGTCTCCTGACTTGGGGCGCAACCTCCGGGCCTTCCCGTCTTTCGACAGTGGCTGGCGGAGAAACCTACTCCCCTTACAGTGGCGGGTCCGCGCACCGCCTCTCTAATTTCTTAGAGGAGGGCGGTATGTTTGGCGTTCTAAATCGAACCTCTCGGTTCACGAACACCTCACACCAGATTCTCACTGGCTTCCCGAACACCTTGAGTTGTGTAGAGTTAAATACTCCTGCTGACGAGCAATGTCAACGAAGATTCCAAAACAAGTAACCGCCGATAACGACCGATGTCCCGCCTTTTGAAAGAATGGCTAAATGACGCGCGGGACTATCCCCTTTTTCCTTCAAAATCAACAAAAGGGAAAAGGGATGGACGCCGATGGGTTGGAGTACTGAAGAACATTAGGTCTTTATCGGCATAAATC
>JAHFCG010000105.1 GCA_023249615.1 candidate division FCPU426 bacterium
GGAAACGAATCTGGATCACAACCCCTTATTTTGTCCCTCCCTATTCACTTTTAAAGGCCATTCGGAACGCCGGGAAAAAGGGCTGCGATGTGAGGATTCTGGTTCCGGGGGAATCGGATGTGCCGATGGTTCGATGGGCCTCCATCACCTTTTATCCATTTCTTCTCAAGGCGGGATGCCGAATTTTCGAGTTCCAGAAAAGGGTCCTTCACGCCAAAACTTTCATGGTGGACGAATGGGTAAGGGTGGGGTCCGGGAATTTGGACCACCGGAGCCTTCGGAAAGATCTGGAAGTGAACGTGATTCTCAAAAATTCAAAATCAATCCAGGCGCTTGAAAAGCAATTCAACCGGGATCTCAAGGAAAGCCGGGAAGTAACCCTGGCTGAGCTGGTTCAACACCCCCTGTGGGTGAGTTTTCTTTCCTGGTTTTTTTTCCGGTTTCGTTTTTGGTTCTGAAAGGCGGTCGACAGCCCCTCAATAGGCTTATCCGGGGCGGGGCGACAGGCCGCGGTGGGCGACCGGAGGGGGCAAATCAATCGGCGGCTCACCGGAAAATAAGAATTTTTCCCACCGAACGGCCCTGCGGAGCCGTAACCAACAGGTAATAAAATCCATTAGCCAGGGGCGTACCGAATTTATCCACCAAATCCATTTGCGTTTGAACCATTCCCGCCGGAACGTTACTCAGGGTGGTTTCCTGAACTTTTCTGAAGGCGGTTGTGAAAATTTTAAGGCTAATTTGGTCCGCGGGATCTTTGAGGGCAAAGGCTGCTGTAACGGGTCCAGCGGTGGTAACGGGGTTGTAATAAATAAGCACAGGTCCAACCGGTGCGTCATTGGAAGCTGTTGGGGTGGAGGTGAAGGTCAAGGTGATGGTTGAGGTGGCAGAGGGGGTGGGGGTAAGGGTCGGAGAATTGGTGGTTGTTTGGGTAAAGGTGGTCGAAAAGGTTTTGGTGGGTGTGGAGGTTTCGGTTTTTGTGGCGGTTGATGAATAAGTGAAAGTCGGGGTTACCGTGGGGGTGTTGGTGGGGCTTGCCGAGAGAGTGGGTGTGGCTGTTTTCGTTGCCGTATGTGTCGGGGACGAGGTGGGAGTAACGGTTGGGGTGGAGGAGGCCGTCGAGGTGGGACTATTTGTTCCCGTGTTGGTGGCGGTGGGAACAGTTCCAGTTGGGGAAGGGGTCGGTGTATTTGTAATGGTCAAAGTTGGACTATTTGTAAGGGAATTAGTGGGGCTCAGGGTTGAGGTGGGGGTCGGGCTGTTGGAAGGGCTAAAGGTGGGAGAAGGGGTCGGGGTTTTCGTTGGGGTTTTGGTTGGCGTGGAAGTGGGGCTGTAGGTCATGGTATTGGTTGGAGTGTTGGTGGGGGAATTGGTCGCGGTCGCTCCGGAGGTCGTCGGGGTATTGGTGGGGAAGTTTTGGTTCAAGGTAATTTGATAGAGGGTGGCGGAACGGAAGGGAAGGGTGGAGGAAAATGTGTTCGCGGTAAAGGCCGGGGCGGCGGGGCTGTAAATCATGGAGGCCGCCGTGTCGAAACGGTAGGCGGTTATGGAGGAAATTTGGGTCACACCCAGATTATTGAGGGTAACGGCGGCGTTGTGGTTGGTGCTGTAATCCTTGTTGATCAGGATCACGTTGATCCGGTTGGGGTGGGCGTTGTCCTTCGCGGCGTAAACGGAGGTCCAGGAGACGGCGTTGGCGCCTGAAGAGAGGGCCGAAATAACGGTATCCCCGAATTTGGAATTGGACCCGTCGTAGTTCAGGTAAAGTTTAAAGGCCGCGGCCATGTAGTAATCATTCGCCGATCCGTCGGGCCACGAGGAAGCCATGACCCCGTATTTGCTGAAAATGCCGAGCGCGTCCGCCTCGGCGACCCCGCCTGAAACGTCCTCGCCCGCTCCATATTGATATTCGGTGAAAGAAATTTTTGTCCCCGGGTAATAATTATTGACCGCGTTTTGCAACCGGGGAATCAGGGTGATGGGTCCGCCCGTTCCCCAGGTGATCCAACTGCTTTCCGTGTAGGACGGATCCCAAAGGGACCGGGGCGCCTGCATGCGGGCGACCGCGACCGCCGGGGTGACATTGTCATTGGTGATCCGTACCCCTCCCCCCGTGGCCTCGGGATACCAATGAAGGTCCAGGTAATTCAAAAGCCTCCGTCCGGCGACGGTTGAGGCCGCCCCGAATTGGTTCAGGTAATAGTTGAGGTATTGGACCTTATTGCCGTTGATATAGGGCCCCAGCACGATGGTATCGGGGGCCGATTGGTTGTCCACATATTCCGCCCAGCCATAGGCCACGGGACCGAAAATTTGGGCGGCGTTATCGTACTGGGTGATGACGGTCGCCAGGCTGATCCCCTTGTTGGCCACTTCGGCGCAACCGGCCTGGGCGGGATGAACCATGGGATGGGTGCTGTTCCAGAGGGCCGGTTCATTATCCAGGTCGTAAAACTTCGCGCCGCCGTTGGAGGAAAACCCCAGGTGGATCCCCAGGTAATTCATCAGCTCGTCCATATAGACCCATTTGTCGGTGGTCAAGGGCGGGTCGGCGAAGGCGGCGCCCTTCACGAAGGAAACGCCCTTCCAATGGGTACCCGCGGCGTCCGCGCTTCCGGTGATGGTCACGAAACAATTGCAGTTTCCATCCGCTGACACGTAACCCGCCATTTGGAGGGTGATGAGGGAAGCGGCCCCGATCGCGTTGTTGTTTTGCACGAATTGGGTTATCACGGTCGCCGGTTTTTGACTTCCGTTTTGGGGAGGCGCGGGGTTCATCTGTGATAATAAATACCAGTCCTCATGGTTGCAAAGGCCGCCTGAGCAATAATCCGCCCCGCCATTGGATGAATTGTTTTCCCAGTTGTAAGCTGTCAGGCGGTTGCCGCCTGAACGGTAAAAGGTGTTGGTGACGGGATTTCCGGCCCCATCGGTGATGGAGGCGTTGGAACCGTAGCTGTAGGGGGTGATGGGGCTGTTTCCCGATGTGGGGTCAATGGTGAACCCGATGGTTTGGGCGGAAAGGGGATCGAAGACCAAAAAGGTTATCAGCGTGATGAAATATTTTTTAATGGAAGACATCCCTGAACCAATGTTTTGGAAAGTTTACCATAGAAAATTGAGGGCCATAAACCGCCAAACAGGCTAATGTTCCTGGAAAACGACGCATTCCTGAAATAAAAATACTAAAAGCGCTTTTTTCGTGTATCGTATGGCTCCCGGATGGCTTATCAGCTCCGAAATAAAGTGATGGTCTCATTCTTCTCATTATTTCCCCTGATCCAAACCGAAAAGAGAATTACACCGCGGAGCCCATTCGACTGGTTAAACCAGCTCAGGGGGACTCGCGGAGGTCGCAGAGATGGACCCATGGAAATTCCCTTTCAAAATAAAATAATTTACGTTCCACATATTCGGAAACCAAAGACGATTCTGGTTAATCATTCTTAGGTTTTCTCCGCGTACTCTGCGTCTCCGCGGTAAGGAATGTTTAAAAAGGATTGTTATGGAAAGTTTTCAAGAATTAGGCTTGCCAGCTTTTTTGGGCGAGTCCCTCAAAAGAATGAATTTTGTGAAGCCCACGCCTGTCCAGGCCCAGGCCATCCCCGCCGCCCTGTCGGGGAAGGACGTCATCGCCTCGGCGCAAACGGGTACCGGAAAAACCGGGGCCTTCGGCATCCCCCTGCTGAATTTTTTATTCAATAACCCGGGACAAACCGCCCTCATCCTTACGCCGACCCGCGAGCTGGCGGTCCAGGTACTGGAAGTTTTAAGAAAACTTACCGGAACCCATTACATGGGCGGTTCGGTCCTTCTCATCGGCGGGGCCAACATGGGTACCCAGCTTTCGGCCCTAAACCGGAAGCCCAGGCTATTTATCGGCACGCCAGGCCGTGTGATTGACCACCTTCAAAGGGGTTCATTGAACCTGTCCCAGGCCGGTTTTTTGGTTTTGGACGAGGCGGACCGCATGCTCGATATGGGGTTTGCCCCCCAGCTGGAGGAAATCCGCAAACGCCTGCCGGTCAAACGCCAGACCCTGCTCTTTTCCGCGACGATCCCTTCGAATATTCAATCCATGGGCGCCAGGTTTTTAAAGGAACCCATCCGCATTTCCGTGGGGGAAACCACCAAACCCATCGAGAAAATATCCCAAATGGTGGTTTACACCAGCGAAGCCAAAAAGCCGGAAGAGCTGGTCAACGAATTAAATGAACGGCAGGGTTCGGTCTTGATTTTTGCCCGCATGCAAAGCCGGGTGGACCGAATCGCAGAGCGCCTCAAGGAGCAGGGTTTCAAGGTGACCCGTATTCACGGGGGGAGAAGCCAATCCCAGCGCCGTCAGGCCATTGATCATTTCCGGGAAGGCCATTACCGCATTCTGGTGGCAACGGATATCGCCGCCCGCGGTTTGGATATTCACCATATCGCCCATGTTATTAACTACGATTTGCCGCGAAATCCCGAGGATTACATCCACCGGGTTGGCAGGACCGCCCGTGCCGGCGCCGCTGGCCAGGCTTTATGTTTCTTGACCTCGGAGGACCGTGGCCTTTGGGACAGGATTTTGAAACTCATCAAGGCGCCGAAGGATTCCATTCAGGTGAAGTCCTCGAAATTCGGGAATTTCACCCCCCGGGAAGGTCAAGGACGTCCCGGCGGTCATAAGCCGGGTGGAAGACACGAAAGGGGAGGCGCGCCTCCTCACCGCGGTCAACAACACACGGGTCACCGGCCAGCTCCCCGACATACTCCCCGTGAATTTAATGAAGGGGGTCACAGGTCTTCCAGCTTCACCAAAGCTGCGCCGGACAGGCAGGAACATTCACATCGGGAGCCGCACCGTTCACATGAGGGGCCGCGTCATGCGCCTCATCGTTCCGAGGAATCGATTGGTAATGTTGCCTCAGGTTTTTCTAAACCATCCGGTTTCGCGAATGCTGCGCCGGACAGAGCGGGGGACAGGCACCACCGGCCCCATGATGAAAACAGGGGCAGGCCGCCTTTTAAAAAAGAGGGTGGATTTGGAAAGAGACGCCATCCGGAAGGACGTCATCAAAAGCGGTCGGATGACCATATGCGCCGGCAAGGTTCGGGTGCTGAAAGAACTCCGTTTAATGACGGGTCCACTTATGGAAAACAAATAGGGGACAAGCGTGAAAGTCAGCCAAATTCTTTTGATGATGAAAAACAGCCTACGGATAACCGAAGCGCCTGGGGAAGCAAGTCCCTCGATCACGCGGATCGGCCGGAAGGATTCATCAAGACCTTCGCGAAAAAATTTACGCCTAGAGGGGACAGGTCCGGTGGATTCGATCGTTCCCGTCAAAAACCAAGCGGGGAACACCGCCCTCACCGCGGGGGCCCAGGAGGCCGTCCAGGTGGGTTTGGTGACCGCACCAGTCCTTCACGACCCTTCGGGGATCGGCCTTCGCATTCTGGCCGCCGAAGTTTCAACGAAGGTGGCGGGCGTCCATCACATCGACCAGCAGGCGGGGATTCAAGGCCTCATCGGCAGGGCCCTGGTGGATTTAGCAAAGATTCGCGTCCTGGGGGATATTTCAAGAAACAAGGATTTCGTCCAAGGCCGCAGGGTTGATTTTTTTTTGTTGTTGTAGGGGCAAGGCATGTCTTGCCCTGAATTTTGTTTTCGTAGGGGCGGGTCTAAGACCCGCCCCTGCAAAGTCTTTCGGATAAACAAAAAAACACCCTCACCCCGCCCTCTCCCCTCGATGGAGAGGGGGAAGGAAAAAGAAAACCACGCCCAAGGACGATGAAAATCGTAATGGCGCTCATGGGGGTTTCTCCCCATGAGCGCCAGCTGAGGGACGAGGGTGGGGTGAGGGGTAGGTTGATTTATTTTTTTGATGTTGTAGGGGCGCCCCCCTGTGGGCGCCTTTTAGGGCAGGCACGGGGGCCTGCCCCTACAAAATGAAAACTACCTCAAACAAAAAAGGCCGGGGGCGTTTCGCCCTCGGCCTTTTTATTACGCGGTACAACCAACCACTATTTAAGAACGGCTTCCTTCAGGCTTTTCACCACGCGGAACTTCACAACGCGCTTGGCGGCAACCTTGACCATTTCACCGGTCCGGGGATTACGGGCCAAACGGGCTTTACGGTCCTTCAATTGGAACACGCCAAGGCCGTCCAACTTGATCTTCTTTTCCTTTTTCAGGGTCTTCAAAATTAAACTCTGAAGAGCCACCATCATATTTTCGACATCCTTTTTCTTAAATCCGGTATCCGTCGCCAGCGTGGAAAGAATCTCGCTCTTGGTCAAAACACGGCCTCCTTGGAATGATGTGAAACTGAGGAACATTAATCCAAAAGTTTGGCTTTCTTACAAGGGTTTTCTTCACGTCCACCCCTCTTTCTAATGGCAAGGGGGGGGTCAGGCAAAAACCCGCATCCTTTAAGAGGCGGAGGAAGCCTTCCCCCTCTCCCTCGAGGGGAGAGGGAGGGGGTGAGGGTAAAGTAGCTTTGAGGTGCAAATGTTGATTTGGCCAAATTTTGCCAGTAGGAGGAAGTGGATGAGGAGGTACCCGAGGGAAGCAACGATGGCTCCCCATAGCGGACACGTTCAGAACTTTATTTTATTAAGATTAATTCGTTTTCGTCTTGAGTGCAGGAAACAAACCGCCCAGAAAGTCAGAAAATTCAGTGTCACTAAAATCAACAAATACATCCCCATAAAACCAAAAAAACCGGATGAGCTCTTTTCTATTTCAGACAAGCCGATTATTAAGGGGATCAATAGATTCGACATAAGCGTCCCAGTAAGAAAATAGATAAAAAAATGCCCTAAATCGAAGCCGCTGGCCAAGATCGTAATCAGATTGAGGGCCGGAACAACAAAAACCAATATGGTTGTTAGAAATGCGATCTCCCCGCCAACACTAGCGTGCGACGCAGCGCTCATCAAAAAAAATTGCAGGGTGATATTTATTAATAAATTCAGCAATAAGACAAAGCCTTTCAAAACTCACCTCCCCATCGCGGACACTTAACAGCCATCTTTTAGTTATTATTTTTCATTAGATATTGGCAATGTTCCCGCATCTACTCGTGTTCCCGATTTTGGAAAAATGAATTTCTTTGGAGTTATCTCAACCATATCTCCCGTTTGCATTTCTAATCTTACTTTTTGCCTTCCATCCGTCAACTTTTCCGGGCCAATAAGTTCGTTGACCTAAATATTAGGCCCCCATTTTTCACTTCTCCTTTTTGATATTCCAATTTGGAATATCAAACAGTCGACTTAGGTTTCCCTGTTGTGGTTTCGAACTTTTGTCCAAACGTTTGGTTACTTGCCTTTAATCAGTTTAAAAGGGGAACGGTCCTGGTTGAGGACGGTTTGATAGAAATTAAGCAACTGGGTGTATTCCTTGCCGGGGGAAATGTTTCTTTGCCTCAAGCCCAAATGGCGCTCGTACGTCAAAGTGCCGAAGGTCATTTTGAAAACTGAGAAAAATTCCGCGACGGGATTGGTAACCGAGGCGTCCTTGGGCATCGTATCCACTTTAAAACCAGCCGGAACTTTCACCATTACCCTTGTGTCGGAATTGAAGTTCTGGGGAATAACCACGGGTGTTTGGCGGGTGTCCCTTAAGGCCGACAGGAATTCCTCCACATCCTCAAACACCAACGGGTAAAACTGAAACCCGCCCTTGATACCTTGTGTGTAATTGGGAACCTCGAAGGTGTAATGAACATCAAGAGGCTTGTCCAAATTCTTAAAATCCCCAAATCGGTAATCGGTCAAAACCACGCCGGGGAAACGGCGGGTGAGGCCCTTTAAAACCAGTTCCCGGCGTTTGTCGTCGGTGGTCATCCGGAAAAACTGCCGAAGGGCCAATTCGGAAGAGCCGTAGGCCTGTAAATCAACCGAACATTTCAACCGTCCGTTGGGAAGAAATTCCATGGTGACATCCCGTTCCTTGCGGTGGTCCTTGGCGCCAAAGGGAGGCGTGGTTTTCCAGGCCAGGTTGCCCATGACCCCCACGGCCTGCTGGCCAAGCGCGGTTAAGGGGAGGATGCCGGGTATGGCGAGGTTTTCAGTTGGATCCATCCAAATCCAGTCTTTCCCGGACTGGGCCGCGACAAGGATACCGTCCATTTGGGAAATGGCCGGCATATCGGTAATGAGGTCCCCGCTGGTGGATTGTCGGTAAAGGTAAATCTGGTTGTTGATCTTCATGGATTTAAGACAAGCCGACAGCAACATGGCCATGTCGTGGGAAGTACCCTTTCCGCTTTCCAAAATTTCGTCCAGGGTCCGGTCCGGGTTTAGGTAAACCGGAAGGCCCGTATCAACCCATTCAACCTTCTGGTGGATGGCGTTCTTCACCAGGATCAAACGCTGAGCGAGGGAAGTCGTGGTGTTTCCGGTTGCTTCATCCACGAGGGAGTTCACCTTGTTTAAATCCTCATCCAAAATTTGTTTGGACCTTTTGCGGTAGGGGAATACCGCCTCTTCCCAGCTTTTGTTGGTGGTGAAAGCCGTAAGGGGGACCAAATCCTGCAGAGCCGGCTGGAAGTTTTCCGATGGGACGGGGTCCAAAGCCCCCGTAAGGGAAAAGGTAACCGACTTGTCCTTTTTTTCCTTGGTCACGGGGGATTCGGTAATCGAAAGGGTTTTGGGAATCCGAAGACGGGACGCGAAAAGGCCGAGGGTTCTAGGAATTTTCACCACCAAATCCCGGCTCAACGAGGGTGTGTAATCATTCCAGCGGAAAGCGAAGCTCCCCTCCGCCGGCACGGGATGCTGTTTCCCCTGTTCTTTTGTGTTCTTGGAGTCCTGTTTGTCCGACATCAAAGTGGAGGTTTTAGTCTCGAGGGTATATTTCAATTCCAGGGCCTGGCCCGCGTTTAGCTCGGGCAAATGGACGGACGTGATCTTGGAAAGGGTTAAGGGTAGGTTCTGCTCGGGAACAAGCCATTGGACCTCGGGTTGAGTGGGGGATTTGACGAAATTCCCCGCCGCGTTCAGGTCAAACAATTGTATCGACTGGATGCTGAGGGTCTGGGAATCCTGGTTCAGGCAGGCAATGGGGGGGAGGGGATGGTCCGGTTTGACACGGGTGGCCCACATTTGATGGACGGAAATTCTCATGCTCTTGTCCGCGTGCCATTCCACCTCGGCATTGTCGGTGACGTTCATGGTCTTGGGGGCGTTCAGGGCCTGGAACTGGGTGGCGGCTCGGGAGAGGAAAGCCTGGGTTTCGGTTTCCTCGGGATTGACGTTGTAGCGGGGCGCCGTCGCGCACCCGGATAAAACCAAAGACCCTGTTAACCACCAAGACACCAAGACTCCAAGGGAGGCGAAAGACAAAAAAGGATTTTGTTTGGGTTTTAAAACCGGGAAAGAAATTTTTTTTTCCGTACTTGGCGTCTTGGAGTCTTGGTGG
>JAHFCG010000106.1 GCA_023249615.1 candidate division FCPU426 bacterium
CCAAACCAAAAATCATAGGGCCGTTTTCCGATCTTTTAAAGGAAGCGGACGGCTACCGGCAAAAACTGGTCAAAATGAATTCCAAACACTGGAACAGCCGGACCCACGGCCATCGGTGGGTGAACACCTTTGTTTCCCGCGAGGCCGCGGAGGCCTATAAAAATGGTTCGTCCCTGCCGGAAGGAAGTCGGGTGGTCAAGGAATCCCTTGAAAACGAATTGGGGAAACCCACTTCAAAACCCGGACCCCTTTATGTGATGCGAAAGGGGAAAGTTTCGGATTCCCCCGAGACAGGCGGGTGGCAATATGCCATGCGTTATGAAAAACCCGCGCAGGGAAATCCCGAAAACCTCACCAGTCCCGTCACCTGGCTCCCCGGGGATTCCCATTTGAATTCCTGCGTGAAATGCCACAATCATTTCAAATCAACCGATTATTTGGGGGGCATTCCGGACGGCTTTGAAATTCCTTAAAATGAATAACCACTGGGTCACACAGAGGCAACGGAGTAAAGATTTGATTAAAAGCCTCGGGTAAAATTTGAGGAACCCCGGGTAACTCCGTTAACTTTATGTTTCAATCTCATTAACGATTGGGTGGTTTTAAACCTTTTGGATCGGCAGTTGAATGGTGAAAAGCATTCCGCCGGTTTGAACCCTCCGTACCTCTATTTTCCCGCCATGCGCCTCAACGATTTTTTGACTGATCGGCAATCCCAATCCGGAACCATTTTTTTTGGTCGTGAAAAAAGGCTCGAATAAATGGTGCAAATCCCCCTCATTGATGCCTGGTCCGTCATCCTTGACCCCCAAAAACACCCAGCCTTCCCGGACGGAACAGTTGAGAACCAGGGTCCCCATGTCTTTCATGGCCTGGTAGGCGTTCAAAACAAGGTTAACCAAAACCTGCTCCAACCTCTCCCCGTCGGCCCAAAGGTCTGGAATGGGTTTTTCCAATTCCTGTTTCACCTTGATATTCACGTGTTGGGATCCGAATTGGGTTTGAGCCGTGACCAGGGACCGCTCCAAAAGGGATTGCAGATCGACCTTTTCTTTTTTAATTTCTGTTTCGCGGGAATAGTTCAGGATATCGTTCATAAAAAGCCTCAAACGGTCCGTTTGGCTCAGGATGGTCTGAAGCTCCTGTGAAAATTCCGACCGGCTTTCCAGCTTGGCGTTGAGAATCTGGCTCATGCCCGAAACCACCGCGAGCGGATTCCGGATTTCGTGGGCGATGGCCGCGATGACGTTTCCCACGGCGGCCAGTCGCTCATACCTTAAAAGCATTCCCTGGGTCTTTTTGCGGTCCGTGATATCGCGGACGATGGTAAGGACCGCGGGGCGTCCCTGGAAAACAAAAGGGGTTCCCTTGGTTTCGGCGTCAAGCACCCTTCCATCGACGCTGACCAATTTTTGCTCGGTCCACTCGGTGGGCTCGCCTTTGTCGGCGATTTTTTGAATCCGGGTGAGGCTGAGTTCCCTGTATTCGGGATGGACAAAATCCAAAACCATTTTCCCCACTATTTTTTCCGGCTGGTCCGTCCCCAGCATTTTTAAACCGGATGAATTGACGTAAAGAATTTTACCCGCCGAATGGACCACCACCGCCTCCGGCGAGAATTCAACGAGTTTTCGGTACCGCTCCTCGCTTTCCCGAAGGTCCTGCTCGGCTTTTTTTCGTTCATCAATGAAACCCAGGGAAAAACAAACGCCGTCGACGCCGCCCTGGCCATTGAGAACAGGTTGATAATTGACCTCAACCCATCTTTCCCGTCCGTCCGCCGAACGGATGGCTCTTTCACCCTTGGTTTCCCTTCCCGCCAGCCCGTCACTGAAACTTTTTTGGTAAATATCCTGGCTGGCTCCGGGTGGAAGAAGTTCCATGAAAGGCATTCCGATTTTCAACTCCCGGCCCAGAACCCGGGGGGCCATGGCCGAGGCGCTTTTGTTGAAACCCTGGATTTTCCCTTCGCGGTTGATAAGAACCGTTACCTGGGACCCGCTGTTAAAAACGGCTTTTAAGTCGGCCTCGGAACGGCGGAGGGCTTCCTCGGCCTTTTTACGTTCGTCAATATTCGTGGCCGTCATGCATATTCCCGTGATCATGCCAAGGCTTCCATAAACAGGGGTATAGGAAAATTCCAACCAAAAACTTGATCCATTCAAAATCTTGACGGCTCTTTGAACGACGAGAACCTCGCCCTTCAGCGAACGTTGAAATTGCTCCTCAAACTCGGTTCTAAAATCGGCGTTTAAATGCATATATTCGACCAGGGGCTTTCCCATTTCCGTCTTCATCCCCGTCATCGATTCCATGGCAGCCAGCGCATTTTTATTGCAATCCAAAATTCTTCCCTGGGAATCAAGAAGAGTCACCATGAGGGACCCGCTGTTAAAAATGGCCCGCAAATCACCTTCGGATTTTCGAAGGGCCTCCTGAGCCGTTTTCCTTTCGGTGATATTTTCAATCATGATCAGGGAATAAAGCTTTTTCCCGGCGCTGTCGCGGATCACGGTGCCGCTCACATTGGTCCAAATGGCTTGGCCGCCTTTTCGAAGGTACCTTTTCTCGGATTGAAACCGGTCCTTTTCCCCTTGGTGAACCGCGTTGGCGATTTCAGTCGTTTGGGGAAGATCATCGGGGTGGGTGATTTCAAAGAGGGTTTTTCCGATCATTTCCTCTTCACGGTAACCCAGCATTTCCTGGAAGGCCCGGTTGACCTTGAGGAATTTAAAATCGAGAACCATGGCCATGGCGGTGGGGGCTTCCTCGAATAATTTCCGGAATTTTTCCTCGCTGGCCCGCAGACTTTCCTCGGTTTTTTTCCGGTCGTCGATGCAGATGTTGGTGAGGCAGACGCCTGTGATCTCTCCCTTTTCATCCCGGACCGGGTCATATTGAATTTCGTACCAATGGTCAATCCGGTCGATTCCGGAATAGGAGACCTCCAAATGCAGGGATTCACCCGCGAGAATCCTCTCGTGTCTTTCCCTCACCTTGTTCCTGGCGGCTTCGGGGATTACCGAGAAAAAATCCAGGCCCACGTGGTATTCCACGCCCTGGATTTCAAGGGCCGCCTTGGCGGCCCCTTCATTGAAGGCCTGGATAAGTCCTTCCCGGTCAATCAGGATGATGTTATGGGTTCGGCTGCTGAAAAGGGCCTGAAGCGTGGAAGGATAATCAAAAAGTGGGTTGGTAACGCGTAAATTCATTTGTGTTTCAAACCTCTCTATATTCGCCAAAGCGAAAGGGAGGTAATTTTAACAAAAAAAAGAACCGTTCGGGGCGTCGTCCTGAAGGGAAAGAAGAAAACCTAATAAAAAGAGGACTTTTAAACCGGCTCGCTGAAACTATTCCCAGGCTTTTATCTCCCCCGGCCCTAGGTTGTTCCAAAGCCTTATTTCTACCGGAAATCCCTTGATAAAGACGGTACAGGCCGAATCCGGTTTACGGTCGGGCCAATCCAGGGGAACGGTTGGTTTTAACAATGCCGCGGGAAGTTTTCTAGAATCCATCCCCCACTTCTGTGAAACCAAAAGATGCCAAAAAAGAACGGTCATGGCCAAAAACCAGCCGTTTTTTTGAATCCCCTTCGTTGTTTTTTTCCCTGTCGCGAGTTCAGTTAAAAATTTCTCAAAACCCAATTGGCTCCTTACCACCATTAATCCGCCAAAGGGCTTTGAAAAGAGAACGCTTTGCTCCAGAGGAAGAACGGAATGGTCCTCCATGGGTGAAATCACATACTCACAGGCGCAATTCAGCCAATTGATGAGAAATTGGTTAAAAACACCAAATAGCTCAGGTGAGCTCGGAAGGTCAATCAGTGTGGAATGATCCCTGGAAACCTTAAGCGCGGTGTACGGGTTGGGTGACATGGAATACCTCTTTCGTTGAATGATCCTTCCCTGGAAATTAAGCAAGGGACGTGCCATAAATTTCCCCGAAATTCATTGAAACGGTTAGGGTTCGTTAAGGTAAGAATGGGTCACTGGGTATTTTTTACCCAAGGATTAATTCGCGAAAATCATTTTTTTCTGATTTAGGAAAGAAACCTAGGAGGTCTTTTTCCAGGGGTTTTTTTCTTCCGCCGTTAGATTGGCCCAAAGGCGGATTTCGAGGGCGAAACTTTTAATGAAAACGGTGCAGCCGGAATCGGCCTTTCGATCAGGCCAGTCCGCTGGGATGGATTTTTTCAAAATGGCGGGTTTTATAACCCTGGTGTCCAGCCGCCAAATTTGCGATACAAACAAATGCCAGAACAAAACCACCATTTCCAAATACAAACCCAATTTTTGAAAATCCTTGCCCGCTTTTTTCCCGCAGGCGAGTTCGGTCAGGAATTTCTCAAATTCCTTCGTGCTTCTAATGACCAGAATTCCCTCGAAAGGTTCAAAAAAATAAATTCCCTGCTCGATATCCAGCGGGGGAATTTCGTCGGGGGACAGTTTGGCGTATTTCGTTTCCTGGTTCGCCCAACGAATGAAAAACTGGTTAAAAATATTGTAGACCTTGATCTCGTCGGGAATATTGACCGGACCTTGTCCGGGATTTGAATTGTCAGAAGTAAAGTTTTCCATTTAACCCATTTTAATCGGGATTTAATCCACAACCCTTCGGGCAAAGGAGGATTGAACCAACGGCCAACCCCAATAGGCCTCGCCCAGAATCGACTGGACGACCTTTGCGCCGTCGATCAATCGGGGTCCCGGGCGGTTGAGCAGGGTTTCCTCAACGCTGAAAATTCGGCGTTTTTTTACGGCCGAAATTTTATCCCATCCAATCCTTTTTAAAACCTCCGCCGGATCAAAGGTCATTCCGGTTCCAAAAACGGAAAAGATGATGATTTCCGGGTCAAACTTGATGATTTCCTCTATTTTAACCGGTCGGCTTAATTCTCGCGACAACATGGGGAAATAATGGGCGCCCGCCTGGCTCATCAATTCCACGTACCATCCCCCCGCGGCGGAGGGAGGTTTGTTCCATTGCTCGACGTAAAGTTTGGGACGGTAGCCCGTGGGAGGCGTTTTAGCCTGGAGGGCGGTTAATCCCCCGGAAAAATCCTGAGCCAGCATCTTGGCCCGGTCCAGGGTCCCGGTAGCTTTACCCACCTGCATAAAGGCGTCCTCCACTTCCCGGAGGGACCGGGGATCAAGGTGAAGAACGTTGTAACCCTTGTCCTTCAGGCGTTTTTGCAAATCCTGCTGAGCGATGGAAAAGGTCAGAATCAGTTCGGATTTAAGGCTGTGGACCCGCCCCTCCGCCATTGAAAACCAGTATTCGGGGCGGGTGCGGTCGGAAGCGGGAGGAATTTCCTCGCAGTATTCCTTGAGGGTGGTGACCTCGTCGGAAAATCCAAGATAGGAAAGAATTTCCGTGGTCGCGTTGGAGAAGGATGCGATTCGTTTGGGCGGCGTGAAAACCATGGAGTTGAGTGTAGGGGAAAGCCGGTCCTTATTTCTAGCTATTTCTTGAGTTTTCCCTTATTAGGCCCATCTTTTACCGCAGAGCCGCGGAGTCGCGGAAGAAGGCTTTATTCATTGGTAAAACAAAAAGATTTTCATGAACATTAAGGTGCGCCGTCTTATAAATGTGATGGAAATTTTTGGCGGCTCTGCGTCTCTGCGGTGAAAATTATTTCTACTTATACAAAAAAAGCGTCATGTCCATATGATGATAGCCGTCCAGCAAGTGAACCTTTCTGACTCCCAATTTTCTTCCGAACACGACTAACTCTTTAGGTCCTACCATAAAACGGGTGGTTTCCTTGAGGCCCGACTCCCTGTTTAGGACATTAAAAGCCGCTGCCTTTTTGGTTTGCTTCAACACGTTTTTCAAAACCGCCCTCATATATTTCCAATTGTCCCGCACCTTCACGTTGAAAACCCCCGACAGAAAAGCGTAATCAAAAGTACCAGGAGGAAAAGGACGCGCGGTTAAAACCCGGTCCTCGAAGGACGCTTCAGGATGCAGCCTTTTCGCCTCGGCAATGACATTAGGAAATAAATCAATTCCCGTATAACCGGCTTTTATTTTTTTACTTTTAAGGTGAGCCCAAAACCCCCCCAACCCGCAGCCCACATCCAACAACCTCGCGCCCTCAAGAATTCCCACCGAGGCCAAGGCCTCAAAACGGACCTCCTGACTTCGAGCGGTATTCCACCCGACCCTTTTTTCGGGAGCCTGGTGTCCCTTCAATTGTTCATGGTAATAGGTCTCAAGGTTGGTCAGATCCTTCCTTGAAAAACCGGGAAAATCTTTTAAACGAAGAAGTGGGAACACTTTAAATTTTTGATCGGTGGATTTAATCTTCAATTTTTCCTCATCATCCTCGAAACAAAATCAAGGCAAAGCAACCGCCGATAACAGCCGATAAGACTTTTAAAAAATTCAAAGTTTCAGCCTTCATCGGCGTCCATCGGATTTGATCGGCGGCTAAAGAATGCCTTTATAAAACTCAACAGTCATCCGCGCGGCTTCCGCGAGAACAGGGGCTGGTTCGTCGAAAGGATGGGAGGCGTTGAACTTGTGGTTGGCTCCGGCCAGAATCGCAAGATGGGTCCGCGGATGGACCGCCGCGAGACTTTCGGATTCCTCGGGCTTAACGCTGGTGTCTTCGGAGCCGTGGACCAGAAGGATCGGAACGTTCAGGTTGTGAAGATATGTGGGGATATCCCCTTCTTTTCCCCACTTTTCGGCGTCATCCAGAAAAGCCGTGGAATATTTTAACATTTGTCCCGTCCGCGAGCTTTCCACGGCCGAGAACCCCTGCTTCCTCCAGGATTGTTTAACCTCATATAGATAACGGTTCACCCTCGCGATGGCGGCCCAGGCCGCGATCCCCTGAACGGCCGGATGCCCCGCCGCCGCCAGGACGCAGATTCCTCCGCCCCTCGAATGGCCCCAAAGAAAAACCTTTTCCTGGGGGGACAGATCAAGTTTTCCCTTGGTTACACAGGAAATAACCGAAAGCAAATCCTCAACCTGGCGGGTGACGGTGTCATTTTGAAAGGACTCCAGTTCGGTGAAGGACCCGTCGGTTTGAGGGCCCATCCCCGAACCGGAAAAATTAAACCGGACCGTGGGCAATCCCGCCTCAGCGAAGGTGCCTGCCAGCCAGGGGAAAAAAGACCAATCCTTAAACCCCAAAAACCCATGGGCCATGATGACCGGGGGCCCGGTAATGGAATCGGGGAGAGTCAGGGTTCCCCAGATTTCCCGGGGAGGGGTGGATTCGATGCAAAAATCGATGGTTCTCAAGGCCCGCCTATTTCTTTTTTAATAAATCCCTGATTTCAGAAAGAAGCTCTTCCTGCCTGGTCGGGAAGGTGGGCGCCGCCGGGTTCTCGGCGGCCTTACGGTTCATCCGGTTGATGCCCTTCACCAGAAGGAAAACCGCGAAGGCGATGATGGTGAAATCCACGAGGGATTGAATAAAGTTCCCCAGGTTCAGGGTCACGGCCGGATGGGTTTTCCCCGCCGCGTCCACCAGAGCTTCCTTAAGGGTGATTTTAATATCCGTGAAGTTGAGTCCGCCGATCAACAAGCCCAGGGGAGGCATGAGAACATCCGCCACGATGGACGAAACCACTTTCCCAAAAGCCCCGCCGATGATGATGCCAACCGCCAGATCCAGCATATTGCCCTTCATCGCGAATTCCTTGAATTCCTTGACCATGCCCATTTGGCGCCCCTTATTTTTTTATTAAATCCAATATTTTATTTTCATCCGTCACCGGTAATTGACAATGATAGTTTTTACACACATAGGCCGTTGGCTTCCCACCCTGGGCCTGTCGTCCCTCGGTCCAGGGTATTAATTCCGTCAAACTCTTCAAACTTTTTTCCTCCGTGTAAACCAAAACCCTGTTTGGCAGGAAATTCCTCCAAAAAATCTCCAGCATTTTACCGGAAGCGCCTCGGGGACCCGCCACCAAAACCTCCGTGGGACCATAAAAGTCGAACTGGAAAGCCTGGAGCATCAGTGGAAAATTGGAACCGCCCTGACCCAAAACACCGGCGAAACATTTGAGGATCGCGTCAGCCCTGTCGCGGTATTCTTTTTTCCCGGTAAATTCAGCCAAACGGAAGTAACTCATGGCCGCCATGGAATTTCCGGAGGGGATGACGCCGTCATAGGCTTCCTTGGTTCTGGTCAAAAGGCGGTGCTTGTCCTTCTGGTCGCTTCCGCTGAAATAAAAAGCTCCGGCCTTTTCATCCCAAAAATATTTCACCATATCCTTTTCCAACTCAATGGCCTTTTTCAAATAAGCCGTGTTAAAGGTGCTTTCGTAAAGATCCAGCTGGGACGCCTGAAAAAAGGCGTAATCATCAATAAAGCCCTGGATATCCGCCGGACCCTTTCGATAAGAGACCATCAAACGTCCGTTTTTAAACAGGTTTTTATCAATAAAGGCTGAGGCTTTCTCCGCGGCTTGAAGATACAAGGGATCACCCAGAACTTGGTAACCGTAAGCCAGGGAGGAAATCATCAGGCTGTTCCAGGCCGTTAGGATCTTATCGTCCAGGTGGGGCCTGATTCGGTTTGCCCTTGCCTGAAAAACTTTTCCGGATGCTTCTTTTAACCAATTTTCATCATTCCCCAAGGCCTTTAAGGCCGAAGGGAGGTCCGTTTTCAAATGAAGAATATTTTCATTCTCGAAATTACCGCCTTCCGTCACGCCGTAAAGTTCGCAAAAGGATTTGCCGTCCACTTCCCCCAGTATTTTTTTTATTTCCGCGGGGACCCAGACATAAAACTTCCCCTCCACTCCCTCGCTGTCGGCGTCTTCCGCGCTGTAAAAACCGCCCTCCGGGTCGGTCATATCCCGTAACAGGTAGGTGAAAATTTCACGGGCGGTCCTGGCGTATTCTTCCTTGTGGGTAACCTGATGGGCTTCCAAATAAACCCTCGCGAGGAGGGCGTTGTCGTAGAGCATTTTTTCAAAGTGCGGCACCAGCCAGTGGTTATCGGTGGAATAGCGGGAAAAACCCCCGCCGAGCTGGTCGTAAATCCCCCCCTGGGCCATTTTGTCCAGGGTTAATTCCACCATGGGCAGGATCGTTCGATCGTTGGTTTTTTGGTGAATCCGCAAAAGTAAGCTCAACAACATGGACGGCGGGAACTTGGGCGCGCTTCGAAACCCTCCCTCGCTTTGATCAAAGTTGTGGACGCATTCCGTCACCACTTGTTTCAACACCGATTCGTTCAAGGTTCCACCGGTTTTGGAATCCGGCTTGTCGGGCGAAGCCTTGGCGAAGTCCGACGGTTTGGCGATGACATCGGCCAATTGTTTCCCCGCCTTTTCAACTTCCTGGGGTTTGGTCTTCCAGACCCTGGCGATATCGGTCAAAACCGTGGAAAAGGAAGCCCGTCCGTAGCGCTCCTCCGGGGGAAAATAGGTTCCCC
>JAHFCG010000107.1 GCA_023249615.1 candidate division FCPU426 bacterium
ACCACCACTTGCGCATCAGGAATGGCAAGTTTGGTGGTTTTTGCGACTTGGCCCACTATATCTTGTAGAACCAGCTTCATACCGTGAATTATAGGGCCCTTTTTACAGCCATGTCAACAATCTGCAACAAATGGGGATTTTAGCCAAACCCTTATCACCGCAGAGGCGCAGAGACGCCGAGAAAGTCTAGATTTCTTTGTCTAAACAAAAATCCGCAACCATAGAGACTTTGGCCCCAACCCCTTCACCGCAGAGGCGCAGAGACGCCGAGAAAGTCTTTTTCTTTGCAAAAAACCAGATTCATTAAACAAATCATCGTTGTTTCAATCTTCAAAATCATGGGTTCCCTCTGCGACTCCGCGTCTCTGCGGTAAAAGCCTGATTAGTTTGGGGTGTTTTCAAAAGGGTTTCCAGTCCCCTCCCCTAAAAGACCTATACCTTCCCGTTCCATTACCATTCATTTCCACCTCAATCGCCCCCTCCTGGGAGGTTGAAAGAATTTCCACTGCGGGATCTTCCTCCAGATACCGGGCTCGGGCTTCCGGATAATCCTTCCAATCGCTGAAGACCACGAACCGGGGTTGAAGTCCCTTGGCGCAAAGGCCAGGTTCCCCCGTCTGCCGGCCGTGATGGGGGGCCATCAACCAATCCACCTTCGGAAAGGGCTGGTAAATTTTCAAGAGGTGTAGCAACCCCTCCTTTTCCAGATCCCCGGGAAGAACCATCGAATGTCCCCCATAAGAAAGGAGCGAAACCACGGAGAGATTATTGTCCGGGTGAATTCCCGGGGAATAACCCTCCGAAGGGTGAAGTATCTTCAAATGGGCCGGCTCCAAAATCCCCGTTTGATCACCTTCCTTGACTTGAACCAATTTGACATTTTGTTTTTGGATCAATGTCTTGAAATCGTGGTAGACCCTGCTGTCCGCCTGGGTTTTTGAACTTTCCATCGCGACGGAAACTGGATAAGCCGACAACACATTGATAAGGCCTCCCGCGTGATCGGCGTCGGGATGGGTTTCCAGTATCCCCTCCACCTTTTGAATACCCATGTGCCGCAGGTAGGACACCACGGGGTTATACCGATCCGATCCCCTGGTTTGTTTTCCCCCGTCCACCACCAGAATTTGACCCTTGGGCGACCTTACTACTACCGCGTTTCCGTGACCCACCGAGAGAAAAATAACACGAAGAGGTTTAGGCTGGAGGGTGGAGTAAATAAACCAAAAGGTTGAAAACAAAAAAAAGACCCACCAGACCATTCCAATCCTTTTTTTCCATCTGGAATAAACCGCGTCCTTGATTTTCCAGGAATCCGACGGCGCCTCGGGCTTTATCCTCGGCCAAAGGAGAAAAAGAGAAAGCAAAAACAGAAAATGAAAAGCAAGGACCCAAAAACCCGGCGGAGAAGCCACCGTCAGCTTCGCTCCGGGCAACAGCGCGATTTTCTCGGCCAGGAGGATCAAAAGTTTCAGGGGAACCCCGCAAGCGGCCCCGAAAACCGTTCCCAACAGCGGATGAATAAAACTTCCCGCGATGGCGGTTAATCCCGCCGCCGTGGCGAAAAGGGCCAGCGGAACGATCAGAAGGTTGGCAAAGGGGGAATAGAGGGACAACTGGTTGAAAAAATAAATCAGGAGGCACCAAACCGAGACCTGGGCCGCGACGGTGGAAGTCACCAGCATGGCCGATGGTTTCCAAAGAAATGAAAGCTTTTTCAGAAGACCCGAGGAAAAAACCATCAGCCCGGCGGTCGCGAGAAATGATATTTGGAAGGACAAATCCTGGATCACAAAGGGATTGACCACGATAAGAATAAGGGCTGTCGAGAGAAGAAGCCTTCCCCCGTGGATTTTCCTTTCAAACAAAACAGCCGTTAAGGCCAGGATGGAAAAGAGCCCGGCCCTGCAAACCGGCGGATGGGCTCCCGTCATGAAAATAAAAAATATCACCCCGACCAGGGCCAACCCGGCGGCCCATTTCCGGGGCGCCTGAAAAGCCCTCAGGACCAAAAACAGGAGCCCCGCGATAAAAGCCGTCATCATTCCCGAAACCGCGAGGATATGAACCGTGCCTGTCACCATGAAGGCTTCCACCATGCCGCTGGGCAGGGGGCCTCTTTCCCCCAGAAGAAGGCCGTCCAGAAGGGCGTTTTCGGGAAAAGCCAGAAAGCCGTAAATGGCTTCTTCGGCCCGGCGTTTCATGGCGCAGGACCAGCGGATGAACATTGAACCATATTGATGGATGTAGGGGCGATGCTCGCCATCGCCCTGGGCGAACACAAGGTTCGCCCCTACGCCCATTTTTTTCCATTTGTTGGGGGACACATACATCACATAAGCCACGCCCTTTGTTTTTAAATAGTGGGCGTAATCAAATTGACCGGGGTTCATGGCGGGCGGCGGAGCCAAAATCTTTCCCTCCAATTCCACAGTGTCGCCGTAATTCAGGATGGGTTGGAGCGGGTCCGGCAAAAGACGGAAGGTCACTCGGGTTTTCACGGGCGGGACAATCTTTCCATCCCAGGAAATCAACTCACAAACCGTCCTTACCTCCCTGACGAAAGGCTGGTAGGTTCCGTTGAACCTCCCCGTGGAATGACTGCCGGGAAGGTGTTCAAAAAGAACCTCGGGTTCCTCGGTTATCCAGGCCCGAAAAGTTCCCTTTTGGGGGTTTGGGAATAAATTTTTCTGGCCGTTAAGATCCTCCTCGGCCTGCCATCCCCTGAATAAAAGGACCAGCCCGAAAAGGATCCAAAACCCATAACGCCAAAAGGGGATATTCATGAAGGTTACTGAAGATACGAGGGTACTTTGTCCTTAAAGCTAAGAAGACCGAAACCGGAGGTATCCAGGGGGCTTCCACCGTAAGCCGGAACAATTTCAACTTTCAGGAAATATTTTCCCTTGTCGAATTTGGTGGTTTTGGCGGTGTACCAGAAGGTTCGGCTGGGCCTTTCCCAGGAGCCGTCTTTTCGGACGCCGGTTTGGGAAATCTTGAAATCAAACTCCAGTGGACGGCCCGATTCCGCGTACATCTTATCCAGAACCATCGCGACATCCTTTTCGTCCTTCACGACCATCTGGAAACCCACGTCCAGATGTTTATAAAGATCCTTAACGTCGTTTTGTATCAGGTCGTTGGCGATTAGGTCGCTGATGGACTTGGACTGGATATATTCCAACGGCTTCATTTTCGGGGGAGCCTTTTCCTCGCAGGCGGAAAGGAAAAGCGTCACGAGGAGTCCTAAAACAAAATAACGTTTGAGCATTAATTTTTACCTTCTGTTTCTTATTCCCGTTGGGGCGGGTCTAAGACCCGCCCCTACGCTGATTTCCACTGTGAAAGGGGCAAGGCATGCCTTGCCCCTACGAAACCAATTCTTTCTCTGCGACCTCCGCGTCTCCGCGGTAAAACATTTTATTTTGTATAGCTTACCGGCACGGTGATTTCCTTCGCGATGCGGTCCCTCGTGGAGTAGGTCGCCATGACCTTTAATTTCAGGACATAATCGCCCTTTGAAACAGACCCTTCCGGCACCCAGTCCAGTTCCTGCGGTCCTTGCTCAAGATCCTGGTCTTTCGCGAGGGATTTTACAACCACCCCCCGTTCGGTTTTAATGTCGGCCGTAATGAGGGCCCGTTCCGTCAGGTAAAAAGGAATGCGGATTTTTTGGGCTTCCTGGGCGGGTTTCAAATCCACCGCGTCGGCGCCGTTCCAGAAATACTGGACGCTTTCCTTTTCCGCGACAAGAACCTGGCCGAATTGGTGGTTAAAAGCGATGCCGCGGGGCTGGAAAAACTGGAAGTCATCCTCTCCCGCGCTTCCGAATGAAACCACAGGGCGCAGGTCCTTGTCGAATTTCCTCAGGCAGGATTTCTCAAAATCCGTGGCCACCAGATTCCCGTAATAATCAAAAGCGCATCCCCATAATTTCATGGGAGGGTCATTCACCCGGTCTTCGTTCACCTGAGCCAAGATCTGCCCGTCCTGGGTAAGGGTCAGAAGACGCGCGCCCTTCCGGTCGATGACCGCCAGGCGGTTGGCGTAGGGGCCTTGCTGGTAAAAGGTCCAGGGCTCCTTCGCGTCAATCACGGCGATGGCGGAGGGCCCCTCCAATGGGGGAGTGCTCAAAACCCGCCAATGGCCTTTCGGGTCCATGACCTGGATCCGGTTATTGCCGGTATCAGCGACATAAAGATTGCTCTGGGAATCGTAGGCCGCTCCCATGGGAGCGGCGAACTGGCCAACTCGGGTTCCCATTAAACCGATCCCCCTCACCCAGGTCATTCGCATTCCATCATGTTTTAAAAGAGCGATACGGTTGTTTCCGGTATCCGCGATGGCCACATCCCCGTCGGAGTTGATCGCCGCTCCGGTCGGGGCCATGAACTGCTTGTCGCCCGTTCCGGTCGAACCAAAACGCCTCAGGTCTTTTAAGCCCACATTAAAAATAATCTCGCCAGCCGCCGAATTCACCCCGATGACGGTAATGACCACGTCATTTTGGGGGGAGTTCGCGTCATGATCGGTTTTCAAAAGGGCGCAGGCCACGCCCCGGGGATCGGAAAAATTCGCCCCCGGAACCATGAGGGAAAGCATGGTTTGAGTCCCGCGGTGGATGTTGAAGGGAAGAAACCCGTCGATGGGGTAGAGGTAGGTGGAAGGGATGTCCTTGACGACCTGTATCCCCGCCGCGAAAGCCAACCCCGAAATACACAAAAACACTGTTATCCACCACCAAGACACCAAGACTCCAAGGGAAGCAAAAGACAAAGGATGTCCTGGGTTAAAAAACCAAGATTTATTTTCGTTTTTCTTTTTTGATTCACTTGGAGTCTTGGAGTCTTGGTGGTTCAAACTGTTTTCCTTTAAGGTTTTAGCTTCTTGGGCACAACCTTGATATTTTCCTCGTTATAGGCGATCAGCTTCCCGGCCTTGTTCCAAACCTTGATCTGGATTTGGTAGGTCCCGAACAGTGCCTTGGCCGGGATCGCGAACCCCTTGATGTGGTTCAATCTCATCTTTCCCTCGAAGGGTTTGACGACGCAGTCGGCCGGAACGTTGCAAATTCCCTTGTCGCGGAAAAGAATTTTACCTTTTGGGTCCACCACCCGGGCTTCCACTTTCAGGCCCTTCAAGGGATAAGGGTAGTCATTAATCATCATGACCCCTTCCAAAAAGCTGTTTCCCCAATTGAGCATATCGCCCCGGTTGTACTGGGTAATCCAGGTCCGCCACAGGGGCAAAAGTGGCTGGGAGGCTGTCTGAAGCGCCTGGTACCCCAGTTTGGGTTTGCGGAAATAATCCACCACGCTCCAGGTGATGGCCGGCCAGCAGTCCACGAACATGAACTGAAAGTAACCGTTCATGGGCTTGTACTTCTTGGCCCGGAAGCTCTGGATGTATTCCTTCACGGTATAAGCCTGGTGTTCCTGGCTGTTTTTAACGAACTCCCCGATGGATTTACCCATGTCGAGCCTGGCCACGTTAAAGGTTTGGAAATACTGGAAATCATGGATGGCCCATTTCTTCCAATCAGGCGGCCAAAGTTCCTTGGGGGTAAACATTTTTCTAAGGGACGCGACTTCCGGCAGGGCCTGGGCCCCGAACTCGGAGTAAAAAGTGTTTTCGGGCCCAATGGTTCCGGGGGTGTCCTTGAGAGCGGAATCATCCAGGTACCAGCCGGGATAGGGGTGGAAGCGGAAGTCGCTTTGCGTGTCAACGAAACGGCTGTCATCTTCCTCCTTCACGGCCCTAGCCAATATCGGATCCAACTCGTCCTTATTAAAGGAAGGCTCGTTGTGACAGCACCAGACAAAGATGGAAGGGTGGTTATAAAGAAGCCTCACCATTTCCTTGATCTGACGGCAGGCGTTGCGGGTAAAGGCGTCGGTGGCCTCGTAGCTCCACTGCAGGGCGAAATCCTGCCAGACGAACAAACCCGCCTCGTCGCAGGCGTCGTAGAATTCCTGGCGGTTCACGTGGGCGTGAACCCTGACCGCGTTCAGGTTGGCTTCCTTCATTAACTTGACATCATGCCTTGGCTTATCCCCCGTGTATTCCGAAAGCCACTGGGTGGGGATAATATTGGTGCCGCGCGGGAAAAATTTCCGGCCATTCAGGAAAAATTCCCACTGGGGCGTCACCTTGATCTCGCGGATTCCGAACCGAACAGATCCTGTTTCAACGACGTGGCGGGTCTCACAGCGGCGGATGGAGATGGAAGCCTTGTATAAATTTGGCTCGCCCTGATCCCAGGTCCACCAAAGCCGGGGCTTTTTGAAGGTTTGGCTGAGTTGAACTTCGGTTTGACCCCTCTGCAGATGGATATTCTTTTTGGTTTTCAGCTTGGCGGGAAAACCCTCGCCGGTAAAATCCACCTCGATGTCGTATTCCCCCGACTCCGCCACGTTTACCAGGACCAACTTTAAATTCACAACAGCCTGGCCGTTATTCAAAAGAACCGAGGAGGCGTGGGTTTGCTTCAGGAAAACCCGGTTGACGAGAAGGAGCTCCATCCCGTTCCAAAGGCCGCCGGTGTTGTGGTCCTGTCCGTGTTCCTGGTCCCAGCTTCCGGGCCTCGCGTCGTGGTGGTTGAAGATACCCTTGATGAGATGCTTGTGGTGGGGCCAGACCTTGGTGTTTTCCTTCGGCGACTCGACCCAAACCTTTAACTGATTCTGGTTGAGCAGGGCCGAGGTGGCCGGGAACTCAAAGGTCTGAAAATAACCCTCATGATTTCCCAGCCTGTGCCCGTTGAGTTCAGCCCTTAAAAAATAATCCGCGCCCTTGAAGCGCAGAAAGGCCGCTTGGCCCCTTTGAAGAATCGGCGCCCGGAAGGAAGTTTCGTAAAGAGCTTCCCCCGCGAAATCCTCCCCCTGGCGGTACCAGTTGGAGGGAACCTCGATGATTCTCCCCTTTGTTTTTTTGACCGGGATGGATCTTTTGGTCAGGGTCGATTCTGCGAGTTTGGTGAAGTTCCATTTGCCGTTAAGGGAAATTGCCTGGGTCATGAAAAAATCCTTGAGAAAAAATTTTATAACCTGTCATTGCGAGGAATGGCCGCCGATTCCCGCATTCCTTTTTGAATATAATAAAAGGTAATGCGGGATCATCCCATTTTCTTTATTGCCTTATAGAAAAATGGGGCTGGGCGGGTGTAAATGACGAAGCAACCTCAGTTTTAATAAATCACCCAAACCACCGGCGAAAGCCCATCACCGCCAACCCCATCACCAATAAAAGCGCGACGAAACCAATAACCTTTTTTTCCTGCGATGTCAGAGGAATCATTTGAACCCTCTCGATTAAACGGCGCCATGTGAAAGGGGCTTATTATATCGAAAGGTGAACGGAGACAACACTTCCAGAAATTTTGAAAATCTTTCATCATTAATACAGAAAAATCACCCTCACCCCTCCCTCTCCCCTCGAGGGAGAGGGGGAAAACCGTAAAAAACACTATTAATCCGGCGGGACTTTTCAGGCTCCTCCGGCGTCTAATAAGGGACGCAATCCCCATCCGAGGCGGACACCATCAGCGACCACGACCTGATTCAACAAATTCGATCCGGCCAAACCGAGGTTTACGGCGACCTCATCCGCCAGTACCATAAAAAGGTCATGGGCTATTGCCTTTCCATGCTCTCCAATCACCGGGACGCGGAAGAAGCCGCCCAGGATATTTTCGTGAAAACCTACCACTCTCTCCCCAAATTCAAGGGGGACTCCTCCTTTTCCACCTGGCTTTACCGGATTACCACCAACCATTGCCTGGATGTACTCCGCAAGAAAAACCGCCGCAAAACGGTTTCCCTGGACGCCCTGGTGGAACAGAACGGGGATATGATCCGCAACCTGTTTTCAACAGCTGAAACCACAACGTCCCAAATGGAAAACCGCCAACTCATCGACAAAATCCTTTCCACACTGCCGGAGGATTACCGGAACATCCTGACCTTGAGGGAAGCGGACGGCCTTGAATACCTGGAAATAGCCGAAATTCTCAAATGTTCCCTGGACGCGGTGAAGGGGAGGCTTTCACGCGCCCGCAAACAATTGCAGGAAAATCTCCGGCCCTTTTTGTCCGTGGGGGACGTCTACATAAATAAGAAGGACATTTCTGAAAATTGAGGTAGGGCAAGCCCGCCGGCGGAGCCGGGCTGGCTGCCCTTGAGAAAAACGATAAGAAACAAAACCTGGGCGGGCTCAGGGGCCCGCCCCTACCGTTTAGGATGACACATAAAGGATTAGGAAGCGAATCAAATGAAACACGAAGACATCAAACAAAAACTTTATGCCCTTTACGACGGCCCCCTGACCGAAAAGGAAAGGGTTCTGGTGGAGGAACATCTCCCCTCCTGCCCCGAATGCCTTGGCGCCGTGGAAGATTCCCGAAAAATCGCGGGAACTCTTTTTTCGTCCCCTTCCTTTTCCGAGGCCTCCGAGGATCTATTTGTTTCGAAGGTTTTAGCCAGAATTGAATCCGGGGAAAACACCCAGGCCGCTCCCTCGCGCTGGAACGCACTGCAATGGCTGGGCCCCCTGGCGGGGTCCGCTGTCGCGGCGGCCTGGGTGTTTTTCTTCGTGCTTCCCGGCACCCCGGGCCTGTCCTCCCCGAACTCGGAGGAAAATTATTTTTCTGAAAGCGATGCCTCCCTTTCCTCCTCCGAGCTGGTGGTCCTTCCGGCCTCCGCGACCGAGGACTTAGTGGTCGCGTTAATTAAATAAAGGAGTCGTATCATGAAACCATGGATTAAAATAACAGCGATTTTCGCGGCCGGATTCCTGCTGGGCGGGGCCGTCACCGGGCTTTGTATCCACCACTGCTTCCGGCACTTCGGGGGGCATCCCCCTTCCAGCGAATTTATCCTTAAAATGCTCAGTCATAAACTCAAGCTTTCACCCGAGCAGAAGGATAAGGTGGCCGATCTTTTAAAGGTGGAAGCCCCCAAAATGGAGGCGCTTCATAAAAAATCCCAGGACCAGTTCAAGGCCCAAAGGGACGCCTTCAACGCCAAACTGAAACCTCTTTTGAACCCTGACCAGCAAAAAAAGCTTGAAGAGATGAACGCCCGATGGGAACACCGGGATGAGGGAAAGAAATGCCGGTTCTTTCATTGCGCGGGAATGGGGCCCACCCCGACCGACGCCACGAAGTAAAATAAATATCAAATGAACTACGGCTTAAAGTTTCGGCTTTAAGCCGTTTTTCTTTTCACGGTCTCATTTTAAAATACCCGAAGGGGCGGGCGCCGGCAGTGCCGGGCTGGCTGCCCAGGACGAAACCCAATAAAACCAAAGGGCGGGCAGCCTGGCACTGCCGGCGCCCGTACCTACATCATCGAAAACCTGAATATTCTGCGTAGGAAGCATTGAAACCAGGCCGT
>JAHFCG010000021.1 GCA_023249615.1 candidate division FCPU426 bacterium
GCCATCACCTGTGTAGACATCAAAAACCTCAATGTAAAATTTAAAATGGATAATTGAAAATGTAAGGCGTTTAATTATTCATTATTAATTATTCATTTTTCATTCGCCTTTTTGGGGGCGTTCACTCTGCCGTGGAAGCCAGGTTGCCTACAACACCCGAACATCGACCTGACCGTTGCTTCCTTCCGGACCTGGCGGAGTTGGGGCCGCATCGCCGTATAGGACCCGGCCTCCACGCCAGAGTGATTAAACCCATCGTATCGGAAGATCTTTTGATTTTCCATCAGTCGTGGGGAGGGAATTATAGTGGAAAAACAACGAAAGCATCGTTGAAAAGAGTTTTGCGACAGGCCCTTTATACTTGCGGTAAAAATCAGCTTTTGGGTAATATACTCGTCCTTTCCAGAAGGTTTGGGAAGGAAACGGATGCGCCTGTAGCTCAACTGGATAGAGTATCTGACTACGGATCAGAGGGTTGGGGGTTCAAATCCCTCCAGGCGCACCATCTTATCATTGTAAGTGTGGCAAACAAGTTTGCCACTTGAGTGCAAGGAAGATGGCGCAGAACTCATTTTCTTTAGTTACCAAAAATAAGGGTTACTAATGAAAATGACGTACGCACCATACTTCGCTCCCTTAAACATTTATGTAAGGGCGCGAAGTATGCCCGCAGAAGCTTTGGCGAAGGTGGGCTAACCGTTTCAGTACCAGCTACATATGGCAGGCCATTTTTTTGTTGGAAGCAACGAGGTTTAAACTGATTCACTCTGACGAAAAGTTTATGTTGGAAGCCCTGAAAGAAGCCCGCAAAGCGGGTAAAAAAGGCGAGGTTCCTGTTGGAGCAGTAGTAGTAAAAGATGGAAAGGTAATCAGTAGGGGGCATAACTTGACCGAGCGGAAACAAACCGCTCTGGTTCACGCGGAAATGGCGGCCCTGGCCAAAGCCTCGAAGAAATTGAAAAGCTGGCGGCTGAATGATTGTGATTTATACGTAACTCTTGAGCCCTGTACCATGTGCGCTGGGGCGGTTATTTTATCGAGAATCCGCCATTTAGTGTACGGAGCGGACGACCCCAAGGCGGGGGCGGTAGACAGTACGGCCCGGGTGATGGAAAATGGGAAACTGAACCACCGGGTAAAAGCGACCGGCGGTATATTAAGGGAAGAATGTTCCCGGATCTTGAGTGGTTTTTTCAGGGAGATCCGAAAAAAGGCTAAGTAAAAGTGGGGATGTAGCTCAGTTGGGAGAGCGTCTCATGGACGGAATGTGAAAAAGCCGAAGTTCGGCTTTTTGTATCAAGCGGCCGCACAAATCGCGACCGCAAGCCCGTGGCCGTCGACGAGACTTTCCACGAGGCCGCTGGTGCAGTTTAGAGGTATTAGGTGGGGGATGTAGCTCAGTTGGGAGAGCGTCTCGTTCGCAATGAGAAGGTCAGCGGTTCGATCCCGCTCATCTCCACCATTTTTTTCAGATCCAAATGGTTAGGGCTCGCGATTTAAGCGGGCCTTTATTTTTTGAAAAGCAGTTTTGTCGGGAGAGATGGCCGAGCGGTCGAAGGCGCACGCCTGGAAAGCGTGTAGGCTCCAAAAGGGTCTCGAGGGTTCGAATCCCTCTCTCTCCGCCATTTTTTGTGATTAAATGTCAGGATGAAATTAGTTCAAGTCCTCTTTTTATCCCTTCTTGTTCTTAGTTTCCAGGCACTCTCCTGTTCTTCTCAAGATCAGAAAATCTCATCTTCTGCGACCCCAGGTTGCCGCCTCAGTTTGGAGGGAACCCTGAAAAAAGGAGAAAGTTTTGAATACCCTATGGGCGAGGGTTTGGTTTTCACTCTTGAAAATGAAAATTCCATGTCCGATGAGCCATGGGCAAAATCCTCTTGGGAAATAGGGATGTTCCATTCATCCCAAAAAGAGAAGGATTTGGTATTCCCTGTCACGCCGCCTTATGGAACTAGTGAGCATTTAATGATTGGAAGTGAATATGCTATGTCCCCGAGAGAATCAGTAGATCGCGCACCGTTAATCTTTCATTTTTTGATACAAAAAAAAGATATTCAAGTGGCTTGGGCAGCTGTGGAACGTGTACACCGGCCCAAAAACAAAGACGATTTTTATGAAGGATTGAAAATCATCAAGGATCTACCGGTAGGCGAGGGAAAACTTGAGGTTCTTTCGGTGACATATGAAACAGCGCACAATGTCCGAAAACATAAAGATGAGGAAATCATTGGTCAATTCCGTTTTAGGGTTTGCCTCAACTGGCCAAAAGGAAAACTGAAGGATTTTCCTGGAGTTTTACCATGACCAAATACATCGCCTTTCTCAGGGGAATCAACGTCGGCGGGCACAAGCCCGTCAAGATGGATGTTCTCGCCGGCATCTTCACCTCGTTGAAATTCAAGAATGTCAAAACCCTGATCGTCAGCGGAAATGTCCTGTTTGAAACCGCTGAAAAGGACGGGGCGGCGCTCGCGAAAAAAATCGAGGCTCAACTTCAAAAGGATCTGGGTTACGAGATTCCCGTGATGCTTCGGACCGCCGGGGAGATTGAAAAAATAGTTAAAGCCAATCCTTTCAGGAAAATTAAACCAAGTCCGGACGTGAAGAACTACGTGGCCTTTCTTTCGGGCCCGCCGAAAGTGAAGGCCGCGATCCCCAAGGCTCCCAAGGGGGAAAGTTGGGAAATCCTGGGGGTCAAGGGACGGGAAGTCTACGTCACCACCCGAAAAAAGGCCGACGGACATAACGGTTTCCCCAATAATTTTATCGAGAAGGGCCTGGGGGTTTCAGCCACCACCCGCAACTGGAACACGGTCGTAAAAACCGTTCAATAATCACAGCCGTTTATTCAAAGCCGGAGATTATTTTTTGAATACCTGGATTACCTCAAAACACGTCACCATCATGTCTTTATGCCTCATCATGCCGATGCATTTCATGCAAGCCGGTATTTTCGGGATATCCAACTCCGATTGATCCGCGTCTTTTTGGCTTCGCCAGTAGACAATGTCCCGCCATCTGCCCTTTTCTCCTTTGTGAAGTTCGCGTTTAATGAAACCCTTGAGCTTGGCAAGTTTGGGCATAAGTGCCTTTGAGGCGGCCAAAAACACCCGCTCCGGGCTACTTCTCGCCAAGCTGTATTCGACCACTTTTATAATCATGATTTTATTTAAGCGTAAAGCGCGAGGATGGCGCCCATGATCATCATTCCCGCGAGATTGTAACCGTTCGTGATGAGGAACCACTTCAGGGGTCTTTTCTCGCTGACGACAACTTCCATCTGGACCGTCGCCACAAAACCCAGCCAGTAAACGAACCCGCCCATCAAACCGCCCGACAATCCCTCGGGGAGGCAATGGGCCATCTGGCCGAATTTGACGGCATAAACCAGGAGGGAAGACATAAGAACGGAGGCAAGCAGATAGGTGACCATTCCCACGCCCATCCCTTCCTTCATTTTGCTTTCGGAGATTCCCAAGGTTTTTATCCAGGCCTTACCGAAAACATTCGGATTAAACCAAAACCATCCAAAAAAGAACCTTGCCAATCCAGCCCCTATAACCACCAGCATACTCACGTGAAGCTCTTGCATAAACCACCTCCTGTTGAATTTTAACTACCTTAACTTTTCCCTGATTTCCCTGATGACTCCTTCCCGGTTTTTTTTGACCGCTTGAATGAACTTCCTGGGTGCCGCTGTTTGGGGATCGTGTTTCGCGCCCCAAAGGATCATTTCCAGGAGCATGGGTAAAAGATCCAGCCCCTTTTCCGTTAAATGATAGATGTATTTTGACCCGTGGTTCGGGTCCTTTTCCCAGGTGAGAATTCCCGTCTGGTCCAGCTTTTCAAGCCGGTCGGCGAGGATATTGGTTGCGATCCCCTCCTCGGAGGAAAGGAAGTCGCCGTAAAATTTTTTATCTTTAAACAAAATATCACGCACAACCAAAAGGGTCCATTTATCCCCGAGTAAATCCAGGGTGAAACTAACGGGGCAGTCGGAACGCCGGCAATCTTTCGCTGGATGTGGCATGTTGGTAGTTTATCAATCTACTTGCATTTTACAAGTAGATTGGGTAAATTGACGGCGGTTTAAAAAAATCAGGAGGGTTAGGCGTGGAAAAAAAATTCTGGTCGGCTTTTGCGGCTTATTTGATTCTGACTTTCATTTGCGCGGTGGGATGGCACCTCGTCCTATTCAAGGATTACTACATGAGCATCTCAATGCGGAAGGAACCTTTGATCCACTTGGGGGTTTTATCCATGTTGATCCAGGCCGGCATCATGTCCTCTTTGTACCCTCTTTTTTACAAGGGAGGGGAACCCCTCAAGGAAGGGGCCAAGTTTGGCTTGATCATGGGTCTTTTTATGGGAAGCTATGGGGTTTTGGCCGAGGCCGGTAAGTTTGATATCGGGCCGTTGGATTCCTGGTTTCTCCATGAGGGAATATATTTTCCGCTTCAATTCACCCTCATCGGGGCTGTAATGGGGTTGATTTACGGCAAAATGAAAAGGGTTTAAGCAATGGCCTACGACGAAAAGCTGGAGGTGAGAATCCGTGAGGTTTTGAAGGGGAGGAAGGGCGTTTCCTCCAAAAAAATGTTCGGCGGGGTTTGCTTCCTTTGCGACGAAAAAATGTTCGTCGGGATCGTGAAAAACGATCTCATGGTTCGGGTCGGCCCCGAGAATCACAACAAGGCCATCGCCCACAAGCACGCCCGGTCGATGGATTTCACCGGCAAGCCCATGATTGGTTTTATTTATGTCGCGCCGGCCGGGTTGAAGACCAGGAAGGACCTCGCGAAGTGGGTGGAGATGGGAAGGGTCTACGCCATGGAACTTCCCGCCAAAAAGAAAAAGAAGAAATAAGACGTCACCCCCGCCCTCCCCGGGTAGGAATTCGGCCTTCCGGCAAGACCATCTTGAAGCCTCTCCCGAAACCCCCTAAACTGCCTGCCTGTTCAGTTAATTTTTTGTTGTAGTGGCGGGTCTAAGACCCGCCCTTACGTAACCTTAAGGATAGCCACCATGCCGCGCCCTTTATTTCTCGACGCTTTAAAAGAAAAAGTCCTCATCTTCGACGGTGCCATGGGCACCAACCTCCAGAATTACAACCTCACCAAAGAGGATTTCGGGGGCAAGGAAGGGCTCAACGACTACCTGGTCATCACCAAACCCCAGGTGGTTCGGGAAATTCACGAGGGCTTCCTTAAAGTAGGCGTCGACTGCCTCGAAACCAACACCTTCGGTTCCAACCGGCTGAAGCTGGAAGAGTACGGCATCGGGGAACAGATCGTTGAGGTTAATACCGCGGCCGTGAAGCTGGCCCGGGAACTCGCGGACAAATATTCCACTCCTGACCATCCCCGCTTCGTCGTCGGTTCCATGGGCCCCACGGGCATGCTGCCGGCCTCCGAAGACCCGGACCTGGGCAAAATCACCGTTGACCAGTTGGAAGCCATCTATTACGAACAGGCCTGCATCATGATTGACGCGGGCGTGGACGCCCTCCTCGTTGAAACCAGCCAGGACATCCTCGAAATGCGCGCGGCGGTTTTCGGCTGTCACAGGGCCCGAACGGAAAAGAAATCCCCCGTCGGCCTTATGGCCCAGACCACCTTGGACACCACCGGCCGCATGCTGCTCGGCACGGAAATTGGTTCCGTTCTTTCCACCTTCTCCCGTCTTCCTATAGATATCATCGGCATGAATTGCTCCACGGGCCCCAAGGAAATGAAGGACCCTGTCCGCTATCTTTCCCAATATTCCGAATTTCCCATTTCCACCATTCCCAACGCTGGGTTGCCTGAAAACCGGGGAGGGCAGGCGGTTTACCCCCTGAAGCCCGAAGCCCTGGCGGCGGCGCTCAAAGAATTCGTCGAGGAATTTGGCGTTAATGTCATCGGCGGATGCTGCGGAACAACCCACGAGCACCTGCGCCAGGTGGTTTTGGCCATCGGAAAACAAAAACCCAAAAAGCGGAACATCACCCACGTTTGCAACGTTTCTTCCATGATCAAGGCGACCGCCATGGACCAGGAACCCAAACCCGTCATCGTGGGCGAAAGGGTTAATTCCCAGGGCTCCCGCAAAATCAAGCAGATGCTTCTGGCCGATGATTACGAGGGCATGGTGACCGTGGGCCGGGGTCAGGCCGAGGGTGGGGCGCACGTTCTGGACATTTGTGTGGCCTTGACCGAAAGGGCCGATGAGAAGGAGCAGATGAAGTCGATCATCAAGAAGCTGGCGCTGGGGGTGGATACACCCGTCATGATCGACTCCACCGAGGCGGAGGTTATCGAGGCGGCGCTCAAGATCTATCCCGGGCGGGCGATGGTGAATTCCATCAACCTGGAGGGCGACGGCTCCCGCGTGAAAAGGGTCTGCCCGCTGATCAAGAAGTACGGCTCGGCTGTCGTGGCCATGACCATCGACGACCTCTATTACGACAAGTCGAAGCCCGTTGAAAAGGGTATGGCGAAAACCGCCGCCCGTAAGCTGGAAGTGGCCAAGAAAATCACGGATATCTGCGTCAACGAGTACGGCATTCCCGCCGAGGACATCGTGTTTGACCCGCTTACCTTTACCCTGGCGACGGGCGAGGAGGAATTCCGAAACTCCGCTGTGGAAACCATGGAAGGTATCCGGGCCATCAAGAAGGAAATCCCGGGGGTGCGCACGGTGCTGGGCTTGTCCAACGTTTCCTTCGGACTTTCCAAACAGGCCCGTGAAGTCCTGAACTCCGTCTTCCTTTATCACTGCGTCAAGGCGGGCCTGGACATGGCCATCCTGAACCCCGCCGATATCAAACCTTATTCCGCTATTCCGGAAGACGAACGCAGGTTGGCGGATGACCTGGTTTTTAACCGTGAGATTCAGGCGTTAGCCAACTTCATTCAACATTTTGAGGGCAAGGGTCCCGTCGAAGCCCAGACCAAGGCGGACCCCACCGAAGGCATGAGCGCGGCTCAAAAGGTTCATTGGAAGATTGTCAACCGCAAACCGGACAAGATCGAGGATAACATCGCCGAGGTCTTAAAGGAAAAGACGCCGGTCGAGACGCTGAATACCGTGCTCCTGCCAGCCATGAAGGAAGTGGGGGATAAGTTCGGCTCGGGCGAGTTGATCCTGCCCTTCGTTCTGCAGTCCGCCGAGGTTATGAAGCGGGCCGTGGCTTACGTGGAGCAATTCCTGGACAAAAACACCGCCACCACCAAAGGGACCGTCGTTCTCGCGACCGTTTACGGCGACGTGCATGACATCGGAAAAAACCTTGTCCGAACCATCCTTTCCAACAATGGCTACACGGTCCACGACCTGGGCAAACAGGTTCCCGTTTCCACTATCATCGCGAAGGCTCAGGAGGTCAAAGCCGACGCCATCGGCCTTTCGGCCCTCCTCGTTGTCACCTCCAAGCAAATGCCCATCTGCGTGCAGGAACTGGAAAAGATGGGTGCCCAGTTTCCGGTGGTGGTCGGCGGCGCCGCCATCAACCGCCGTTATGGCTACCGCATCAGCTTTGTGGACGAGAAACTCTACGAACCGGGTGTTTATTACGCAAAGGACGCCTTTGAGGGGCTGGATATTTTGAACGCCCTATCGGATCTGGCAAGCCGGGAAACCTTTCGAAACAAGGTGAAGGATGAAGCCTTGAATTCCAAGGCGACCGGTTTCGCCGATGCCAAGGTGGAAGAAGGCGAAGCTACCCCGGACAAATATCCGCCGACCGTGAAACCGGCTCTGTCCATCCCGAAAAACCCCTTCGCGGGGACTTCCATTATTAACAAGGTGCCGCTCCGGGAAGTCTGGCCTTATCTGGACTTGACCCAGCTTTATAAGTTGAACTGGGGGGTGAAGGGCAAGGATGGGGATGAGTACAAGAATATGATCAAGACCCAGTTCGAGCCCATGCGCCTGAAGATGCAGGATGAGATTTTGGCGAAGAATTGGTTCGAGCCCAAGCTGGTCTATGGCTTCTGGCTGGCCAACTCCGACGGTAATGAGTTAATAATTTACGACGGCAACGACCCGAAGAAGGAGCTGGAACGCTTCAAGTTCCCCCGCCAACGCGTGGGACGTCATTTGAACCTGGCGGATTATTTCAAACCTGTTTCCTCTGGCGAGAAGGATGTCGTGGCCTTCCAGGTGGTGACCATTGGAAATAAAGCTACAGATATCATTGAACAGATGAATAAGGAGGGAAGGTACACCGATTCCTACTATCTACACGGCTTGGCGGTCCAGACCGCCGAGGCCATGGCGGAATGGATTCACCGGAGAATTCGCAACGAATGGGGCCTGCCGATCGGGCAAGGGAAGCGTTATTCGCCCGGCTATCCCGCCTGTCCGGAACAGAGCGATCAGGAAAAGTATTTCCGTCTCCTGGACGCCACCAAGGCCATCGGCATTACCCTCACCGAGGCCCACATGATGGTGCCGGAGCAATCCACCAGCGCGATTGTTCTTCACCACCCGGAATGCGAGTATTTCGCTGTCCGTTAAAAAGGAACTTTCATGTTTCGCCGGCTGATTATCCAAATGAGGGAAAAAATCCGGCAACGTGAGTATGTCGTAACCGTCCATGCCGAGGAAGAAATGGCGGAGGATGGTTTCAGTATTTACGATTTGGAAAAGGGGTTGTTAACAGGAAGAATCGTGGAACGGCAAAAGGACACCGTAACAGCCGAATGAAAATATCGTATCTTGGGCAAAACCATTGATGGAAACAGGATTGAATTGGTCGCAAAGTTGAGTATCACGGGAAAGTTGGTTATTGTTACCCTGTATATTCCTTAAGGGGTGATTAGATGATTTGTGATAATTGCGGAAAAAAAGGTGTCCGAACCCGGAAGACCACCAGGGTATATGGCCATGGCGCCAGTCTTTTGGTGATTGAGGACATCCCGGTTTGCGTTTGCCCCCATTGCGGTGAGAGTTACTTGACCGCCGAAACACTCCACGAAATTGAAAACATTAAGGCCCACAAAAAGAAATTCACCGTCAAAAGGTCCACGCCAGTCGCCCAATTCGCTTAAATTCACATGATGGTTCCTGAGCAATCCACCGGTGCCATCGTCATCCATCCCCCGAATGCGAGTATTTCGCAGTTCGATAAACACCCCCCCTTTTCTGGCAGTGTCTGAGTTTGAAAATAATTAGTTGTTTTAAAATGTCATCGCGAGGAGGTCTTATTTCGACCGACATGGCAATCCATAACATTCCATAAAACTGCAGTTTTTGGATTGGTTTAGATTGCTTTGTCACCCCAAACTTCGGGGTTACTCGCAATGACGGCTAAATTTCAAACTGAGACCCCGCCCCCTTTCTTGACCGGTTGACGAAGCGGTATCGAAAAGGTATCCTTATGGTATCTCTTAAGGGGAGGGTTCCATGTCCAATATGCTCCTCAAAAATATTCCTGAGGATGTTAAGAAAAAACTCAAGGAACAGGCCGATCTCAATCACCGATCCGTGAATAAGGAAGCTATCTTCCGCTTGGAAAAATCCTTGGTGTCCGGCGCCGGAATTTCTTCCTTGCCCCCGCCATTCAAGGCGAAAATTCGCTTTAGTAGTGATTGGGTCACCAAAGCCAAGAAATGGGGCCGGCATTGATTGTTGTAGATGCCAATATCCTGGTTTACCGAATGGTAGTTTGCCAAAAGACCGATGAAGCCTTACGGATTTTGGAAATTGATTCTGACTGGAAATTTCCGGCGTTGTGGGAGTATGAATTTGGGAATATTTTGGCCCAAATGGTAAATCGAAATACGATGGCTCCCAAGGATGCCGCCCATATCCTGGAAATGGCCTTGGATATTTTCGCTTCAGGAATCACCAAGGTTGACGCGTTTACGGCACTTCGTCTCTCTGTCGATCATCGACTAACTTTTTACGACGCCCAATACCTGGCCCTCGCAAAATCGCTGGGGGTTCCGTTAGTAACAGAGGACAAGGGCTTAAGGAAGGCTGGATCGGGTATAGCGGTCAACATGGAAGAGTTTTTGAATTAATCGAGGAGAAATGGTTGTTGAACCGTTCCCGGCCAAGGCGGGTTGACCCATAACTTGACTTACACTTGACTAATAATTTGGATTAAAAATGAACGAATTTGAGAAAATAATTTCGGAAAACCAACAAGAACGCGAAAGACTCGCGGCGTTAACTTCCAAACTCACCGAGGCTGTTTTTCAAAAGCGTCTGCCCAACGGCTGGACCGTGGCGGCGGCTTTTGTTCACCTGGCCTTTTGGGACGAGCGCCAAACGACCCTTTTTAAACGCTGGCTGGAGCAAGGCGTCCAACCGGCGTCCCTCGACGCCGAAGCCATCAACCCGCCCTTGGAAGTCATCGCAAAAGCCATCGCAGGACCCGCCGCGGTAAAGTTGGCATTGGAAGCCGCCGAGACGGTTGACGGTATTATCGAAAAACTATCCCCCGTCCAGGTGGAGGAACTTCTCAAGATGGGGTTGGAGCGAAATCTCCACCGGGCCATCCACCGGAAAAATCATTTGGATAAGATTGAAAAGGCGCTTGATCCAAAAAACTGATAAATTCTTACCCATGAAATTACCCCTCGCCGCGCTAGTTTTGTCATCGACCTTTTTCTTTGACTCGTCCGCCTTTTCCCAACCTCTGACCATTACCCCAACTCCCTTCTATTACACCTATACCCAGCTAAAGGAAAACCTTGATAAATATATCAAGGAGCAGATGAGCAAGGAAAACGTGAAGGGATTGAGCATCGCACTGGTGGACGGGGAAAAGATTGTTTGGACGGCGGGTTACGGCCTTGCCGACATAGGGAAAGGCGTCACTGCCACGGACGAAACCCGCTACGCCCTCGGGGGTGTTTCCCGTATTTTCACCGCCGCGGAGATATTTCATCTCAAGGAAATGGGGAAGGTCTCCCTGGACAAGCCCCTTTCCTCAGTCATCCACGGGTTTTCCATCCACAGTCGTTTCAAAAAAACAAAACCCATCACCCTTCGGACGCTTTTGGGCGATCACTCGGGGCTTCCGGGTTTTTTCCTGAAGGGGATTTGGGTGGAACAGCCGGAAACCATCGCCGAGTTTGTCGAGGATTTGAAATCGGATTATCTTTACGACCCCCCGGGGGGCCACTACCGCTATTCCTACGTGGACTACGATCTTTTAGGCCGCGTGGTGGAGTTGACGGGTAGGAAGCCATTTGTTGAGATGATGAGGAGGGATTTATTCGCGCCGCTGGGCATGGATTCCTCCGCTTTTGAATCGCCGGTGCCTTTTGAGGATACGGCCAGGGGATATATGGATGGAAAACCCTTTCCTCCCAACGGACCACACTCCCATCTCAGGGATGTGCCGGCAGGGGGAATGATGTCGACCGCGAAGGACATGGCCAGTTTTATTCGTTTTCTTTTCGGAGCCGAACCGGAGGGTGACCCGCCCTTGAACCCCAAATCCCTCGAAACGCTTTTAACCCCCGAATATCCCTCCTTGCCTCTCGATTTTGGGCACGAAGTCGGTAACGGATGGAATTTCAAAGGTCTTTCCATCGAGGGCGCCGAAGAGGTCCTTTGGTGCGACGGGACCTACCCTGGCTATTTTTCCCAGATCGTTCTTTTGACCCAAGAAAAACTCGGGCTGGTGATCCTTTCCAACTCCAGCGAGGCTGGAAAAATAAGTGATGATTTGGCCCAAAGAATCCTGAAGCTGGCACTCCAGGTGAAAAAGGGTTTGCCGGCGAATTTGGTCAAAAAGAAAATCGAGCTTGGAAAGATTGTGGGGGTTTCCCCTGAAACCCTGGAAAGTTACTCGGGTTTTTACTCCGCCCTCGGGCAGGTTATCCATATTTCCCCCAAACCCAATGAAAAGTGCCTCGAGACGGTATATATGAACCACAAGGCCGACCTTTTACCCATCACCCAGGACACCTTCGTGCCCCACATCATGATCCTTATTTTCCCCGTGGATTTTCCCCAATATCCCCTGACCTTTTCTTCGGTGGGTGAAACGGGGATTTGTCTTTTGGGAGGCCTTCATTTCCCCGTCCCCTTTGAAAGAATCTCGCCGGTGGAAATTCCCGAGGCCTGGAAGGCAAGGGAAGGGGATTATGAATTGGAAAACCCGGACGGCCAGTTGGAATTCAGCAAAATTTCAATCGGAAAAAAGGGGGATTTCATGACGGTGGTCTTGAAGTTTGGCATGAAGGCCCTGAACCTGAAGGACCAGGAATATAAAATCGCGTTTTTGCCCCTGTCGGACAATGACGCGGTGGTGCCGGGGCTTTTTTATGGGGACGGAGGAACACTTCACGCGGCGGTGGATGAGGAGGGGGATACTAAAATTTATTATTCCGGCTATTGGTTCAAGAAAAAGCGGGTGGAGGGGCCGACGCCCTCGGGGACCCCGGTCCGGCCCTCGCTTAAACCTGTTGTGTCGAAAGAAACTCCGACTTCTAATTTTGAAAAAAAGGTGGCACCAAAAACACCTCTTTTGACACCTGCCCAGCCGACCCCAAGACCCACTATTTAAACCTTTTGGCGGCTTCCCCGAGGATGGCCTCGGTGGCGGTTGCGCAGACACTTGCGGCTTATTTTACGAAATAAACATTCTTTACTTCTAGGCGGCCTTTCCCTTGTTTGCCCCAAATGGCGATGGCTATACGGTCAATGGCTTGAAGATCCAAAATATTATTACCCCGATCATTTCCCCAGCTGGTATCGGTTTTTAAATCAGACATTTCAACCCGATATTTTTTCCATTTACCGGCACCCTTAAAACCCAGAAAAATATATTGCTCTCCATCGGCCTTGTTTAACCCCTCATAAGATTCGCCATAAATGGGACCATCACCTGATTCGTTCAAGTGAACCTCGAAGATGAGACCCGGGGGCATTTTGGCCTCAAACTCTAAAGCCGAATAGCCCAATAAATCAACCGTGTGGAAAGCCAGTAGTGGGGCAACGTTGGGAAGGAATTGGAGACCGCAACCCCAGGAACCACCCGTGTCGTAATCCAGGAACATAATATTATCTCCATCGGTTTGAGGCGGAAGTTGTAGGGAACTTCCGAAAACGTTTAAATCGGTCTTTTCGGGTTTGATAAAAAGACGTTTTGTGGGTATGTCGAGGGTTTTGCTGGGTTTTCGAAAAGTTATGTGTTTTTTGATGAAATTCTGGGCGTTTTTTTGCAAAGTTCCTTTTCCGCAAATGTTGGTATAAAGCTTCAAAAGGTTTAGCCCTTTGGGATTTTGCTCCATTTCTTTTTCAAAAACCCGTAGATTTTTGTCAAAGCCGTTTGCTTGTTCAAAATCACAAATCATTCGGTAAATTTCCTCTTTTTTGAAAATATTGAATTCGGAGTCCAGGAGGGATTGCAAAATCAGTTTGAAAAAATCATCGTTAAGTTTCAAGGCCCTTTCCATTTTCAATAAACGGATCGCTATATCCTCTCTTAAGTGTTTGGCGAGAGCGGGGTTTTGGAGAAGTCTGTTCGTGAAAATCTGGGCTTCCTGGATGTTTTTGGAGGAGGTGGCCTTTCCAACGTGATAAACTCGATTCATAAGGAAGTCGTATGAATCGAGTGCGAAAAAATTCTCCTTGCCGGCGACGATATCTTCGGCCATTCGTTTAGCTTCGGGGAGATCTTGCAGGTTATCGGCGGTGTTTAAAGTTCCGATCCAATTGGCCTTAAGCACTTCAGGGTGGTCCGGCTGTTTATGAATCAATTCATGTAAATACTGCTCTGACTGGCGTCCATGGTCCGCCTTTTCAGATTTGGAAACAGACTTCATTCCCTTTTGATAGAAAACGAATCCCAGGTCCGATCTGGCGTAACCGGTATAAAGGTTGTCGGGGAAATCGGAGATGATTTGCCGAAGTGTCCGAATGGCCCCTGCTTCATCCCCACTTCCAAGTTGACAAACAGACTTTTTAAAAAGGAACCTGCATTTTTCCTTCGCGTCCTTGCCGGACTCGATCAGGTCATTGAAGATTTTCAACGCCTTTCCGAATTCACCGGATAAACGATAATGGTCCGCTGCGAGAATAAAATCCAACTTGGGATCCCCTTTTTTGACGTCAATCTCCATTTTTTCAAGAAGGATATTCCGCCCCGAAAAACCAAAGCGCAATTCGGGGGTATCGTTCTTATCCCCGCCGCGAAGTAAGGTTTCGAGGGAGGCGTCATCTTTACTCGATAGTCTTAAAAAATCGTCCGTAAAAATAAAAGAAGTCGTTAAGGACGAATTGGAAGAGGACAACATGAAATTACCCTGCGAAACACTGCTTTTTTGGCCATTTGAAGCATATTGATCCAGAGTAATGGTTTGGAATTTCTCGCTTAAAAAAATTTCCTGAAGGGCCTCTGGACCACTCCACTCAGGAATGGGATAACCAGAAAGCGACAAATTGGTTTTTTCCTCGTTCAAATAAAAGGGAGTAATGAACCGGAAGAATGCCTGGTTATTGTTGGTAACTTTGAAAGTGATTTTGACCCGGAAAGGTTGTCGATTAAGGGTTTTCTGGCTCCACAAAAGGGCATCACCAGGGAGGATTATTCCTTCCTGGGAGAGAAGAGGGGATGTCTTGAAATGCCAGGTGGATGCCAAGATATCCTTTGTGCCGAGGTTGAAATCCTGGACAAGGTAAGGCGTCCATTGGCTTTCGTTTTTCCAATGGATAAAGGCCCGATACCCGGCCCATCCCAAAGCGGCAATGGATAACAGTAATGCCGGTAATTTTCCTTTCCGCATCAATTTTTGGAAAGAGGCCTTTCGCCAGAAGGCGAGGGAGGGGACCGATGGCGAGATTAGTGGAAGGATATGGAATATTTCCACAGGCTGGGCAATGTTCTTCAATTGACGAAGACCCAGGGGGACGACCTGAACCTCCATTTTGCCCTGGATATGGTTATAAAAAGCCTTGGATATGCAAATGCCCCCCGGCGGGGCGTTGGATTCCAGGCGCGCCGCGACGTTGACCGTGTCGCCGAAAAGATCATCCGCCGAAACGGAAACCTCGCCAAAATGGATTCCAGCGCGGATTTGTTTGGGGATTTCCTTTCCTTGGTTGTATTCCTGGAGTTTTCGATGGATTTCGATGGCGCAGGTGAGGGTTTTGACCCCGGAAGTAAATTCGGCGAAAAATGCGTCGCCAATCGTCTTGATGACGCGGCCTTCCTGTTTTTGGATTTCCGCGCGGACCAGGCTGTTATGAATCTTGAGAAAGGCCAGGGTGCCCGCCTCGTCCTCCCCCATCATCCGGCTGTAGCCGACGATGTCGGTGAACATCAGGAAGGCAAGCTTTCGTTGTTGATCGTCTTCTGGCATGGAGGAATCCTTTGAGGACAAAAAGGTCAACGGCAATAGTATAGGGGAAGGGATGGAGGGGGATTTACTTAGAAATATAGGTTTTATTTAAACCTTTTGGCGGCTTCCCCGAGGATGGCCTCGGTGGCGGTTGCGCCCACCCGGGTGACCCCCAGGTCGAGAACTTCCAACAAGCGGTCAAGAGTCCTAATGCCTCCGGCGGCCTTGACCTGCACCTTGGGGGAGACATTTTCCCGCATGAGTTTCATATCCTCGTTGGTGGCCCCGCTGGTGCCGTAACCGGTGGAGGTTTTCACGAAGGCAGCGCCAAGCTTTTCGGAGAGCTGGCAAAGCTTGATCTTGTGTTTGTCCTGCAGGTAACAGTTCTCAAAGATGATTTTACTGACGGCCCCGCGGGCCTTGCAGACATTCACGATGGACCGGATGTCGACTTCCACGGATTCCCATTCCTCACTCAAGACCTTGCCGATATTGACCACCATGTCGAGTTCCGTGGCGCCGTCGTGAATGGCCTGCTGGGCCTCCAGGAACTTGATGGAAGTCATGTTGCTTCCGTGGGGGAAACCAATGACGGTGCCGACCGCCACAGTGGACCCTTTGAGGATTTCAGCCGCCATGGAAACGAAATAAGGTTTGATGCAGACGGAGGCGACGTTGTATTTTTTCGCCAGTTCCACGCCCTCAATCAGAATCTTGTCCGTCATGACGGGGTTTAAAAGGGAATGGTCGATGGTCTTGGCGAGGGAAGAGACGGTGTGGGTTTTCATATTTGCCTTTTTTTGATTTTCAATTTCAACCTTTCGCCTTGAACCTGATTACTTGTATTTCACATGACAACCATAAGGCGTTGTGGAGGAAATGGACGGCTTGGCTTTTTTCTCCGCCACCAATTCCTGAAGGGCCCGTTCAACATAATTGACGAAAGGCTCGCCTTCCTTGGTTTTCTTAACCGCCCCATCGGTCAGGGGGGCGTTATCAATGGCGCCGTTATAAACCAGGACCCCTTTGGGATCGATGATGAACATGTGAGGCGTTGTCTTGGCGTCGTAAGTCCGGCCGATGGTTCCGCGAGGGTCCAGGAACACGGCCGTCAGGTGGGCGTTTCTTTTTTTCATGTCCTCGTTGGCCTGGGTGGCCTCCACATAACCCTCGGCGCGGGGCGCGGAGGAAATGACAGCGAACCACAAAACCCCTTTTTTAACCCACTTTTCCTGGAGATTTTGCATCTTTCCCCGGTAATGGCTTTTAACAAAGGGACAATCCTTATTGTGCCATTCCAGTACGACGAACTTTCCCCTGAGGTCGGCGAGTTTGTGGGTTTTGCCGTGGCTGTCCGAAGCGGTGAAATCGGGCGCGGGGACGCCCACTTTCGCGGCGTAAGATAAAGAACCAAAACAAAAAACACCCAAAGTTATTCCCAAAAACACGAGTCTTTTCATTTCAACTCCTTCCGATTTTCTCCAAATTTTTTTGCCGCCGATAAAGTACGACTTGTCCGCCGAAGCTTAATGCGAAGGCGGATGGACGCCGATAAGTCAAAGTCTTTAAAAGTTTAAGGTCTTATCGGCTTTCATCGGTTGTGATCGGCGGTTGCATTTAGATTATAGCTAATTGTTATTCAATGGTACGTTAACCCAATAGCCCCTTTTGCCGGCATTCTTTTGTTCCAAAACCAATAAACCTTCGAGGTTCTTGATTTCGGGGGAACACTGATCGGATTTTTTGAACCCAAGGTTCAGGGTGTTGCCCTCAATTTCTGAAATTTGGTTCGCCGAATTTTGTATCTGGTTTCCGTGAAGGGGGAAGAACGCGGCGGTGGTGGTTTTGGAAAGAGCCGCCCCGGTATCGAGGGAGAGGTGAAATTCCTTGGGGCCCATGGAACCTGTTATTTTCCAATCCTCCGGGATTTCCTGCGGAAGGATTTTGCGGGCGGACTTGAAATAAAAGGCGTAGCGTGAATTATAAGGGGCCGCCTTTTTTCGGATGGGAAGGCGCAGGTTCAACTGTTTCCCTCCCGGGATGCAGATTTCCTGGCAAACCAGCCAGTGGACCGTGGCCGCGAGACGTACCATATGCCCCGCGATGAGTTTGGCGGGTGCCTGGATGGGAACCAGAAAAGTAATCTCGTTGGTGTAGCCGTAATCCGCCAGATGGGCCAGGGGAAGGCGTTGGGGAACCGGCCAAAGAATCTCCCCGGCGGTAAAGCCTTCAGGAAGGGTCCAGGTAATGGAGGGTGCCTGGCCGGAATCCCCGGGGTTTTTCCAATAAATGTGCCAACCCTTTTGCATCCTAAAATGAAAACCCACCGTCACGCTGCCGCCGGGCTGGATGGAATTTTGTTCCGAAAGCAGTTCCACTTTGACATGGGAAGCGCCCTGGGAAAACGCGGGATAAAAGGGAGCGGACAGGAAAAGAAGGAGGAGGACTAGGGGCGCCGGTTTTAAACGAAACTTCATCTTTAAATCACCTCTTTAGGGATGCGAAAGAACGTCCATTTTCGACGTCTGGATGGGGTAAATCAATTCAAAAGCCAATTTCCTTACCCGCCTTTTGGACGAAGGGGTTTGCTGTTTTAGGTTGTTAAATTTCGTTAGGAAAGCCCTTTTCCGGGGTTCGAGACCCCCAAGATTGTGTTAAACCTGGGTTCACGGATGAACTAAACATGCTTTGGAGATTGAGCCAATAAAGAATAAAATAGGCGCGACCAAAAGGGGCTTATCCTTTTTCGCGGGAGCCGATCATGAGGCGTCTGACAACGCGGTTCAATTCGGGAATCATTTTATCCGGCATTCTGTTATTCATCGGCGGTTGCGCGGCCTCGCTCCCCTATCAAAAGGCCGGGGAACAGGGCGGACCGGGCTATTTTGACAAACACGAGGATACCGAAGGGGCCTTTCAAATTGATTATGTGGCGGAGGGCCGAAACCTGGCTTACGCCAAATACGCGGCTTATTACCGCGCCGCGGAATTGGCCTACGAAACCGGCTACCGTTACTTCATAGTGACCAAGGCTTATGACCTGACTAAAAAGGGGAAGGCCTGGGGCGACCCCAAAAATTTGACGGGGGACACTCCCGGCGTCCGGATTTTTATTCAATGCTACAAGACGAAACCCGCCCAGGCGGCCTACGACACGAACCAGTATTTGAATACCGCGAAGGTTCCGGGCTCGGAGGACATTTACTCCACCGCCCAGCGGCACGGGGACCAGTCCACCCAGGAAATTCCAAAGTAATTCAAATTGTCCCAAAAAATTTTAATAACGGTTTATTTCGGCTTGTCCTCATAGGCGCTATGGTCCACCGTTCTTGAGGTGACCCCATCGGGGTGCGACCGGAATTGGTTAAAGGTCCAAACGGCCAAGGCGATGACCGCGACGAGAAAAAGCTTGTCGATGACCCCGCCTTTTTGATTTTTTATCAGGTTCCATCGCATGAATGATTCTTCCTTTTTAAACCAATCTTGAAAATTCAAATGTTTATTTTTCGAGTGTTCCGCCCCAGGAATGGGGAAGCAGTTCCTTTAATTTAACTTTTTTCGTCCCGGAAATAATAACTTCGGCGTTGATGTTTTTTCTGCAGGCTTGTTTGATCATTTCCCTGCATTTTCCGCAAGGGGGGATGACACGGTATTTTTTGGTTTTTTCATCGAACCAGACCGCGACGATGGATTTAATCCCCTTTTCGCCGTTGGAAATCATGGCGCCGATGGCCTGGTATTCCCCGCAGGAATCAATTCCGCAATAAAAACCAATACAGACCCCGCGATAAATGTTGCCTTTCGAGGTGATGAGCGCCGCGCCGACGTCCCCTGTGCCGATCAACTTGACCGGATTGGATTTAACGATGATTCGCTTGGCTTCTTCTATCAGGTTTTTATCTTTTGCCGTTAATTTCATTAGTTAAGCCTTAACCCTTTTAAGCGTGTTTTTGTCCCGGTGCTCAAAAATATTTTTCTGACCCTTGATCTGGATTTTGGTGACCTGATCGTAGGAAAAGGACTCCCCGTCCAAAAATTCAATTCCAATTTCATATTCCACCGTTTGGAATTCCCTGTCCAGGAAGGGGTTGGAACAGATCCCGAAGGTTTTGGAACCCAGTTCCGCCTTCAGTTTGAATGATTTGGAATCGTGTTCACCGGGGCCGCCCGCCAGGACCGCCATCCCCCGGGGAATGGTGAGGGATTGCATTACTTGTTTGGCCTTGGGGTCCCAGTGCCAGTAGCCTACCTGGTCGTGGAAGGGGAAATCCTCGCCGTGGCGGAATACACTCTGGTGGTAGCGCAGGGTGTATAGGGTTTGCTCGTGGTTGACAGCGGGAAGGATAGGGGTGAAAACCATGACCTCATGAAACTTGTTATTCTCGGTGCCGCGGTCGTCGGAGGGAGCGATGTCGTCCCCGGTGCTTCCCTTGAAGGTTCCCGCCAGGTTTTTGAGAGGTCCCAATTCACTCAAATTCATTTGTGCCATATTTTCCTCCGCGGGCTCTAAAATTTAAAAAAGATTGGTTTATTTCGGATGGGTATTAAACTCCATTTTCCCGCTGTTTTTTTACTATTGCAGCAGTTTCTTCGCCTGGGCAACCGCTTCCTGGGTTCCCACCAGGACCAGCGTGTCGCCGGTCTGGACCAATTCCTTGCCGGCAGGCATCAGGAGTCTATCGTTGCCTCGGGTAATGGCGATCACACTGCATCCGGTCTTGCTCCTCAAATTCAACTCTGCCAGGGTTTTGCCCACGGCCGAGCTATGGGGTTCGATCACGATGGAACTCGGCGCGCCGATACCGGGCACCACGGCGTTGATTTGCTCAAGAAAAACTTCCTGGTTTCTCGGGGCGCGGCTTGACAGGGCCTCGGCCACCATCTGGGCTCCCGCCTGAACGTGCCCCTGAAGGTCCACCGCGCTTTTCCAAAAAACGATACCCAGCAACAAGACCACGACCACCATTAAAACCGGGCTGTATCCAAAGGGGAGAAACGGCTGCGTGAGGGCCAGAAGGGGAAGTCCTACCGCGAAAACTATTCCCAGCTGTAAGGTGAGCGTCAGAACCCGGCGGGGGGCCAATCCCAGGTCCACTTTGCCCACCTCCACCGGTGGAATGGATTTCGCGGCGATCAACCCACCGAGGGTTTTGGCGCAATTTAGGATTCCGATCACAAAGGGTACCGCGAGGACCAGACCCAATCCGATCAGGAGTACTTTTCCCCCGGTATTGGGGAGATGAAAATGGTCCACCAGCTCCGGGAGCCACTTTTTGGTGCTGGCCGAGGTGGTGATGACGATGACGATCAGGAAAAAAGTGTCCATGATGAGGAACAAAATCAGTCTTCGCGCGCGCGTCCAGAGGGTATCGCCCTCCTTGACGGTTTTTAATTCCTCCAGCCAGGAACCGTAAAGAGCCGTAAAGGTTTGGAGGGGTTTGGGGAGATGACTGTCCACAAACCGGGAAAAGGGTTCGGACGCTTTGATAAGAAGCGGGGTGGTAAAGGCCGTCACCACCGAGACGGCTACCGTAATGTCATAAATGAAGCTTCCGACGGCACCGTGGGACACGCCGATCTGGGCGATGATGAATGAAAATTCGCCGATTTGGGTGAGGCTCATGGCCGCCTGGAGGGCGGTTTTCAAAGGCTGACCGCTCAGGAAGGCTCCCACCGACACACTGATGGTTTGCCCCGCGATGACGACCAAGGTCAGGACAAGGACCGCTCCCCAATGTTCCTGAAGCGTGGCGGGATTGACCAACATTCCCACCGCCACAAAGAAGACCGCCGCGAACATATCCTTCACGGGATGGATGAGGCGTTCAATGGTGGAAGTGGCGCCTGACTCGGCCACTAAAATGCCGGCAAGGAAGCCCCCTAAGGCCACCGAGTAGCCGCCCTTTTGGGCCAACAGCGCCATTCCAAAGCAAAGGCCGATGGTCGTCACCAGAAGCGTCTCCGTATTCCGGGTCGCGACGATATAGCGGATGAGCCGGGGAATAATCAGGAAGCCGGCTCCGAACAAAAGCCCAAGAAACCCCAGAAGGCCTCCGGTAGTCATCATGAGCCCGGAGAAGGAAAGTTTCGCGCCCTGGGCCAGGGGGGTCAGGACGGCCAGCATGAGAACGGAAATAAAATCCTGGACGATCATGATGGCGAAAATGACGCGGGTGAGTTTGGAATCCACCTTTTGGTCAAACAGCGCCTTGGACCCGATCATGGTGCTGGCCAGCGAAACGATGGCGCCGGTGAAAAGGGATTCCAGGGGGGACCAGCCCATGAGGCGCCCGGCGGTATAGCCCAGCCAGATAATGAAGGAAAGCTCGATGAGGTTGGTCAGCCCCGCGGTGGGGAGGACTTTAATGAATTTTTGGATGCTGAATTCCAGCCCGATGGAAAACATGACGAGGATAACGCCAAGCTCGGCCAGGGTTTTGACGGTGTCTTCGTGGGGGAAAAGGGGAAAGAAGGAAAGGTGGGGGCCCAAAAGAAGGCCCGCTAAAAGGTAGCCCAGGACGGGAGGCTGACGCAGGCGGTGGAACACCACGGTGGTGACGGCGGCAAGGCAAAGGATAAGGGCCAGATCTTGAAGGAAGTCAGCGGTGTGGTTCATGTGCTCATTCTAAAAGACAATTGGGAATTAGTAATTAGGAATTGGGGATTTTGGGTTCGTATCCCGGGAAGCAGGGTTTTTAAAGCTGGGGTTTCCTCAGGGAAGGTCGGGATGTTCGTCTTTCAATCTTTGCAGGTTTCGCTGAGCCAAAAGGTGATTGGGCTGGATTTGAAGGGTTTGTTCCCAGAACTTTTTCGCGGCGGAGTAGTCGTTCTTGCGGTAACTTTCCAAACCAAGGTTATAAGCCTGATCGGACTGCGCTTGAATAGTTTCTTTGCTGGGGGGAAGGGTTTTTGTTTCTTTAGTGGTTTTTTCCTGAGGTTCGTTTTTAATTTTTATTATTTTTTTGTTTTTGGGGGATGGCTCGTTTTCCTCGATCATTTCCTTGAATTTAAGAGCTTTCTCATCCTCTGGATTTTGAGCCAAATAATCCATCGCCTTGGCCAGGGCTTCCTCCTTATTTCCTTTTTTAAAGGATTTCCTAGCCTCAGTTAAAAGATGATCCGAAGTGTTTTTCGTCTTCGAAAGAATTTTTTTTAATAAAGCCTGGACCTGGGGTTGGGTTTGATCCAGTTTTTCGGCCTTTTTTAAATGCTCGATCGCCGAAAGGTTATCGTTTTTTGAAAAATCCTCCACTGCCTTGTCGTAAAGATTTTTAACCATTGAATGAAAAGGATGGTCTGGATTTTCCTGGAACTCATCAAGAGTTTCGGCGGAGGGGACATCGGGATTGTCTTGTTGATTCGCTGAAAGATTAATGACGACAGGAACCTGTTCCCGGTCCGAATTTAGAAAAACGGTCAGCCGGCAAGTGTCTTGAAAAGGTTGATTTGCTTGTAATTTAAATTGATGGACTGAATTTAACCCGCCCATTGAAAGAGTCTTGCTGGTTTTGGAGTCTTTTAAAATCCATCCCGAAGCGGAAGACTCGCTTTTCACTTCAACGATAAAATTATCCGGGTTATTTCGAATCAAAATATTTAATAGACCCCAGGCGGTTTTGGATTTAAATCGGTAAATGTTATCAGATTTTTTTTCAGGGTTATTCGGTGTGGAGTCGGAGGGTTGAGGGTTTTTTAGACCCGCTTCGGAATCGTCGGCCTGTCCCAAACATTCGATAGAGGCGGGAAAAATAAAAAGGCAAACCAAAATTTTGAAAAATCTCAATTTCAAAACTCGACTCCGGTTCGAAGAAGACAAGCCGCGTTGTCATAAGAGGCGGACCGTAAGGGCGTTCCCGGTCCATCCGTTTCATTCCCGGGACCAAAAGTTCCGGTGAATGGCACGCCAAGGGAACCAGGCGCCGGTCGTCCAAGGGTAAAGTCGTTTTGATTGTTGGTAAGGTGCAACTCAATGAAAAGGACTTTGAGCCGGGTCCGAATTTTAAAATACCAGCTGTTTTGGGCGGCCTGGGCAAGGGAAGGGGTTAAGCCGTTTCCGCCGGTAAACGGATTATTTAAAGAAGATCCGAGAGGGATCTGGGCTTCGAGGGCAATTTGGTCAAGTGAGAAGGCTCCCCAGGTACCTAAACGCGAGGCTTGGAAACCCAGGGCAATCGCGCCTGTTTCAGAGGCGCGATTAATATTTTGGACCCCATATTCCGCGGTTAAATTGTAATTTTGCTGGTAAGACAATTCCGCGGAAACGGAATAAGTGTAGGCACCGTTTAAAGAGGAGTAATCGAAATAATCCGCCGCTGATCCCGCAAAATTCGCCTTAAAAGTGGAGGAGAAATCAGTCGTTTCGATGCGGAAGCGGAGTTGGGAAAGCCAAAAAGATTGGGTTAGGTCATATTGAACTTGTTGGGCGGAAAAAAGGCTTGGGGTATAGAAGAAACTTATGGCAAGAGGCGATGAAGCTTCACCTTTCAATTCTTTGGAAGGTCCAAAATTAAAGAAAAATGAAAAGGGGATGGTTGCCATGACACCATCCACCCGATGGAGCCCCATGATGTGATAAGCGCCGAAGAAAAAATTGGGCGTAAGGGTTTGGAAAAGGTCGAACCGCCCGATTGTTGCCTGGAGCCATGGTTCGAGGTAGGAAATGCGGGCGAGGCGGAGATCCAAAGTGCTGGTCGCGTCGGAGGTGGATAAACTTTTTCGAAAGCGAATGAGACCTTCCCCCAACACCGAGTTTTCGTCCAATTGACGTTTTGCCGAAAGGTCGAACATGGAGAAAGCCTGGCCCGGTAAAACAGAGTCCTGTTGATATTCAGCCTGGATCAGAAATTTAAGCATCCGCCCGCTGTCATCGGAAGGCGGCGGGGCGACCCATTGGTTTCCGGTTGAATTGTCGAGGGAAGAAGTGGGATTTTCGTCCGCAAAAACAGGAATCGATAACGTTAAAAGAGTAATCGGGACCACGGCCAGTTTTAAATTCATTGGAAACCTCGTTGGAAATTTTTGGATTTTAACAAATCATTCCAAAAGCAGTTAAGGATAAATAATTAAAATCGTTTTCAGGGAAAAGGTGTTTTGTTAAAACGGTAAACCGTTTTGCCTATTTTGTGGCCGGTTTTAATTTTTGAAAAGGTTTCTTTGACAAATGGGAAAGGGGCAAGTAAATAGGTTGTGCGAATTCAGCCATAACTCTGGAGAAACATTTGAAGAAGAACTGGGTTATTTCCACAACTTTATTTTTAGGTTTTTTTTCATTTTATTATTTAGGGTGCCAAAAAACCGATCACCCTTTTGGAATTTACGCGCCTAATGGGTTGGATGTGCCAACGGCCACATTTACGCCGGTTACAGGTGCCATTCTTGCCGGGGTCATTGATAATAATCTTCCCAAAGCGGGCGTTACAGTTACGGCAACTGATCCATTCGCAAATGTGATGACCTCCGTAACGGATAGTTTTGGTTTGGCGGCTTTTAACCCGGCAGTCCTTAACCTGGGAGTCTGGACAATCGAAGTCCCAACCCAAGGACGTTATTATCAATCTTCAATTCCGCTTACCGTTACCGGAAGTAATGACAGTGTGACATTCCGCGCGGGAAATCAAACCCTAAGCGCCACCCCGGTTACACCACAAACCTACGGAAGTTCGAATACTTCCATTGCTTACAATTTAATTTATGACCAACCCTATAATTTGAATGTGCCGGTTGTGCTTTCAACCAATTCGGGTTTACCGGCGCCTTGGACAAAAACCTTTCAACCAGTCACGATTGGTAATTCAGTTGGGAGTTCTAATGTGACTATCGGCAAAACCGGTTGTTATTATCAAGCCTTTTCGTTCCTTTTTAACGCTACGGATTTATTTGGAAACCCCATAGATGGGAAACCCGCAACCATAAGTAGGGGGTTTCCAATACCAATCGTTATTGGGTTTTCACAAACTTGTTCTACTCAATGTGGTGGTGGGTCATGGACTGCTTCTGCGGCTTTAACCCTGACAACAACAAATGACTGTGGTCAATCGTGGTCCATCAATGTGGTTTCGGTTAATTCCTTGGGAACGACGGTACTAAACCAAACAAATAGTTTTATAAACGGAGGGACAAGGGCCTATGGCTTTACACCTGGTGGGGGATTTCAGCAGAACATAAATACCATCATCACCATTACCTCACCTACTGGCAGTCTTTCCGGCTTTTGTTCTTTTAAGCAAAATGTTCCTTATTCAGGAACCCCCATCAACAGCAGTATCTAAACTCATTAACTTGTCATTAGGTACAAAATGTCAATTAATTGTAATTAAATACATTATTGTAGTATTTGGTTATCTTGAAATTCTTATTTTTTATAGCTTTTCTCCACCCACCCTCCTCCTATGCATGGCACAAGGTTTGCTTTACTTAGCCCAATTGCTGAGGGTCGAGCCCCCTTATCCCGGATAGGGCGGGCTTACCAATATTGAAAATTTTGGGAGGAAGAGATGAAAAAGTTGATCAAGTTTTTCAGCTTTTTGGCAACCATCGCTTTGGCGTTGGTCAGCAGTAAAGTTTGGGCCGAGGATGCCAAGCCTGTTGCGCCGACTATTACCGTTGGGGGTTTGGTTGATACCTACTACACCTACAACTTTACAAATGGTAATGCCGGGATGAAAGGGATGGGAAATGCTTGGGGTCCTTTTGGAATTTTGGGCAGTTATTTTAACACTAAGGATGAATCCTTTGAGTTGGGAATGGCTGAAGTTTCTGTGACAGCCACCCAAGGAAACGCCAGCGCCCATGTGGTTTTGAATATGGGCCAGGAAGCCAATTTGATAATTGGAGCCGCCAACGGGTTTCAAGTTTGGCAGGCTTATGTTTCCTATGTCGCTGATCAATGGACGTTCAATGCTGGTCGTATGGCCACTTGGATGGGCAATGAAGTCATTGAAAGCAAGAGCAACTGGAATTACAGCCGGTCCTCTCTTTTTTGGGCAACCATTCCCCATTGGCACGCCGGTTTAAGCGTTAATTTCGCGCCAGATGCCAAGCTTGGGTTAACCGGATATATTGTGGATGGTTGGAATAACTGGGGTACTGTTACCTCGGCGACCTCTTCCGACCTTGGTAAAACTTATGGCTTGCAAGTTGCCATCAAACCCGACTCCACCTTTTCTATCATCTTGAACGGCATTGTCGGCCCGGGCGGTACTTTGACCACGGCTGACCCCACTGAAATGCGTTATGTTGGTGAATTGATTGTCTCCTTGGCCGCTTCGGATAAATTTTCCCTGGCCCTAGATGCTGAATATTTTAGCCAGGCTCAGGGCGCCGCCGTTACGGCCTTGACTGGTTGGGGTGTGGACCTCTATGGCCGCTATCAGATTGAAAGCGACTGGGCTTTGGCTCTTCGATTGGAAGAGATCAAGGACAGTGGCTATGTAGGGGTAGGAAATACAACAACTCAGGGTGAAATCCGCACGGCGACTTTAACTGTGGAACACAACTTCACGCCAAATCTGTTGGCTCGTGTTGAAGGCCGGATGGACATGCAGCTTTACAATGGTGTTCAGTTGACCCCAACAACGACCCCGTGGGGTTGGTTCGCGGGTAATGATGGAACCCAGTCCACCGCTTCGGCCAGCATGGTGTTCAGTTTCTAAATTCAGACAATTAAAAGAGATGGGGGATCCCCTCAGTGCCGAACGGCCTGGGGGGTTTTCCTGTAGGCGTTGATGAAGTTCATTCCCAAGGAGGTTTTTATGTTAGCCAAAATTAGAAAGGCGGGAAGCATCAGTTTAATGCTCCTCTTCCTGCTTCAATTGATTCCCACGATTGTTTCGGCCCAAACAGCGGCCCCCGCGGCAGCTCCCGTTGCAGCGGCACCAGCGGCAGCCGCACCCGCGGCTCCGGCAGCGCCGGCCATCAGCGCGGGTGACACCGCCTGGGTGTTGGCCTCCGCGGCTTTGGTTCTCTTGATGACGCCAGGCTTGGCCTTCTTCTACGCCGGCATGGTCCGCAAGAAGAACGTCATGGCGACCATCATGCAGAGCTTCTTCATGATTGCCCTCATTAGCGTTCAATGGGTGGTCTACGGTTATTCCTTCGCCTTCGGGGACGGTACCCCGTGGATGGGAGGGATGAAGTGGTTCATGTTGAACGGAATGCCTGATGTGAGCCCCCTGGCTCCGACTATCCCGCATTACGCTTATATGATTTTCCAGGCGATGTTCGCCATCATTACCCCGGCCCTGATCTGCGGCGCCTACGCCGAGCGGGTGAAGTTCCTGGGATTCGCGGTGTTCTCATTGCTCTGGGCCACGTTCGTTTATGACCCGGTTTGTCATTGGGTCTGGTCCCCGAACGGCTATTTCTGCGCCTTGGGCGCCCTGGACTTCGCGGGAGGAACGGTCGTCCATATGACAGCCGGATATTCCGCCCTGACCCTGGCCTTGTTGCTGGGAGTTCGTAAAGGGTACGGGAAAGAAACCATGGCTCCGCATAACCTGACTCTGGTTCTCTTGGGAGCGAGCTTACTGTGGTTCGGATGGTTCGGGTTCAACGCGGGCTCTGCCTGCGCGGCCAACGCCCTTGCCTGTAACGCCTTCGTGACAACGAATACAGCGACCGCGATGGCGGCGATTTCCTGGTGCCTGATTGAACTGATCCACCGCGGGAAGGCTACCACGTTGGGAGCGGCTTCGGGAGCGGTGGCGGGATTGGTCGCCATCACCCCGGCTTGCGGATTTGTCAATGTGGCCGGGTCCTTATGGATCGGCGCGTTGGTGAGCGTGTTCTGCTACCTGGCCATCCAGGTGAAATTGAAAATGGGCTATGACGATTCGCTGGACGCGTTTGGAGTGCACGGTATCGGCGGGACCTTCGGGGCCCTGGCGACGGGACTCTGGGCTGTCAAGGCGGTGAACGGCCACGACGGATTATTCGCCGGGAACCCCGCTCAATTGATGATTCAGTTGAAGACGGTGGGAGCGACGATCGCCATCTCGGTCATAGGGACTTTTGTTCTTTATTTC
>JAHFCG010000108.1 GCA_023249615.1 candidate division FCPU426 bacterium
GCCATCCTGGGAGCCGCGGCCTTGGGCGATATGGGAAAATATTTCCCTGACAGCGACACCAAATGGAAGGGCGCGGATAGCCTGTTATTGTTAAAAGAATGCGTGCGGTTGGCGCAGGCGAAAGGTTGGAGGGTGGGGAATGTGGACGCTACCTTGGTTTGCCAGAAACCCAAATTGTCCCCCTATCTTGTTTCCATGTCCCAGATGATTTGTGAAACCCTGGGGATTGATTCAGATTGCGTGAATGTGAAGGCTAAAACGACTGAGGGGATGGGGTTTGAGGGACGGGAAGAGGGATTGTCGGTCCAAGCCGTCGTGTTATTAAAAAAAGACTAATTTTTACCGCGGAGACGCGGAGATCGCAGAGAAAAAAATGTTTAAAGAATCGTGTTCAAAAATGGAAACTTCCTTAGCCCTTCTCCGCGACCTCTGCGCCTCCGCGGTGAGAACCTGGATTTTTCATGTCTGAACAGGTACGAGTTAGATTCGCGCCCAGCCCGACCGGGGATCTACACCTCGGAAACGTCCGCACGGCCCTCTATAACTGGCTTTACGCCCGGCACACCAAGGGTGTTTTTATTCTTCGGGTGGAAGATACCGACAAGGTCCGTTCCACTGATGAGGCCTGCGAAAACCTGCTGGACATCATGACATGGCTGGGGTTGACCTGGGACGAAGGTCCCAGAGTTGGAGGCCCCTACGCCTCCTACAAACAATCCGAACGTACGGCCTTATATGAGGAACACCTAACCAAACTTAAATCCAAGAATGTGGTTTACCCCTGCTATTGCACCGAGGAGGAGTTGGAGCTGGAGCGCAAACGCCAGATGGGCCGGGGCCATATGCCCAAGTATGGAGGCAAATGCAAGACCCTAACTGCCGAAGAAAGAAAGAAATTGGATGCCGCTGGAAAGCCCTCGGTGTTGCGCTTCATTGTTCCGCCGGGTGAGATTCTTGTGAATGACGAGGTCCGGGGCGAGGTCAGGTTTCCGGATGATCAATTAGGCGATTTTGTACTGACCCGTTCCGATGGAAGTCCCACGTACAACTTTACGGTTGTGGTGGATGACGCCCTGATGAAGGTGACCCATGTGGTTCGGGGCGAGGATCATTTATCCAACACCCCGAAACAAATTCTTCTTTATCAGGCTTTGGGTTACACGCCGCCCAAGTTCGCGCATCTTTCAATTATCAAGGGTCCGGACGGACAAAAGCTTTCCAAGCGCCATGGGGAAACCAGCGTGGAAAGCTATAAGGCCAAGGGTTATCAGCCGGATTCTTTCCTGAATTATCTGGCCCTTCTGGGATGGGCTCCCAAGAGCGGAGAGATCCTTTCTTTGGACCAGATGGCGGCGGAATTTGACCTGACGCACGTGGGCAAGAGCGGAGCCATTTTTGATCCGGTGAAACTCCATTGGATGGGAAGCCAGTATATCGCCAAGATATCGTTGGATGATTTAACTAGGGCGCTTTTGCCTTATTTGGCCGATGCCCAGTACATTACGAGAGAACAGGCGAGAGTTAAGTTCGACTGGCTCAAACAGGTAGTGGATGTGGTTCGTACCAATCTGGGTTGTATGTCGGATGTGGTGAAAGAAACCTTTTATTTCTTCTCCGATGAATTGCATTTTGATCCAACTCAAACCGAGGAAATGAAGGGGCAAAAGCCATTGATCGCTTCATTTCAAAAAGCGTTTGGTGAAATCAGCGAGTTTAATGGGGAGAATTTCCTGAAGGCTGTGAAGGAAGTAGGTAAACAAAGCGGATTAAAGGGTAAGGCTTTGTATCACCCCTTGCGTATGGCTATGACTGGCCGCGAGGATGGGCCGGAACTGGTGAAGGTTGCCCCGCTGTTGGGGAAGGCTGAGGTTCTTAAACGATTGAATATTTGGATAACGGAACAAGTGAAGAAATGATTGAATACATTAAATCCGTATTAGACCGAGACCCCGCGGCGAAAGTCTGGGAACTTCCTTTGTACCCCAGCGTCTACGCTTTGCTGTTGCATCGCCTCGCTCATCTCTTGTGGATTATTCATCTTCCGTTTTTTCCGCGTTTAATTTCCCAAATTTCCAGGTTTCTTACCGGCATTGAAATTCATCCCGGCGCTAGGATCGGCAAGTGCTTCTTTGTGGATCACGGCGATGGAACGGTTATCGGTGAAACGACTGAAATTGGGGACTATGTCACCTTATTCCAGCAAGTAACTTTGGGTGGGACAGGAAAAGAAAAAGGGAAGCGTCACCCCACCTTGCGGAACCACGTTGTTGTTGCCGCAGGGGCCAAGGTATTGGGAAATATTGAAATTGGGGAATATTCAAAAGTTGGCGCCAACGCGGTGGTTGTCATTAACGTACCGCCTCATTCAACGGTGGTTGGGGTTCCGGGCCGGGTAGTGAGCTTAAGGGGCCAAAAACTGGAAGGTCATGAACTGGACCACAACAAACTACCTGATCCCCTATTACGCCGTTTGGAACACCTTGAGCGGGACTTGGCCCGCCACGCCGGTTCCTACGCGCCCCGAACCAAAAAGAAAAAGTAGATTTGAACCACCAAGGGCACCAAGTTCACCAAGTAAAACAAAGACAAAAATTTTGATTTAGACTTTATAATCCTTATTCCTTCTTGGTGACCTTGGTGACCTTGGTGGTAAAATTTCTTTCGGGGTTCAAATGTTAAAAGTCACAAATACCCTAACCGGCAATAAAGAACCTTTCACTCCCATAAACCCTCCCGAAGTGAAGATGTACGTCTGCGGGCCAACCGTTTACGGCGACATTCACATCGGAAACGCCCGCTCCCAGGTTAATTTTGACGTCATCCGCAAGTATCTGATTTATTCCGGCTACAAAGTGACCTATGTCGTCAACATCACCGACATCGATGACAAGATCATCAAGAAATCCATCGAGGAAAAAAAAGAAGCCAAGGAAATCGCCGAGAACTATACCCAGGCTTATTTCAAAGTCATGGAAAAGTTGGGGGTTCAAAAGGCCGATTTCCATCCCAAAGCCACTGAATTTATACCGGACATGATCGGTTTAATTGCGGGTCTTATCGAAAAGGGTCATGCCTATGTGGTTCCCTCCACTGATTTGGGCAAAGATGTCCTCTTCGATTCCACGACCTTCAAGACCTACGGAAAGCTTTCGGGAAAAAACCTGGAGGAACTTCAGGAAGGCGCCAGAGTAGAGAAGAATGAGGCCAAGAAAAGTCCCATCGACTTTGTCCTCTGGAAGGCTTCCAAACCTGGGGAGCCGCAGTGGGATTCACCTTGGGGAAAGGGCCGGCCGGGCTGGCATATCGAATGCTCGACAATGGTTCGGAAAATACTGGGGGATTCCATTGATATTCACGGCGGCGGGGTGGATCTAATTTTCCCCCACCATGAAAACGAAATCGCGCAATGCGAGGGATTTACTGAAAAACCCTATGTGAAATATTGGCTTCATAATGGTTTCATCGAAATCTCCGGGCAAAAGATGAGCAAGTCCCTGGGGAATATCTGGAAGGCAAAGGCCGCCCTGGCTGATTACCGCCCTGAGGTTCTACGTTATTTCTTCCTGAGTGCCCACTACCGGAGCGGGTTAAATTACGACCAGGATATTTTGGAAGCGAACAAAAGAGGCTGGGAAGAATTTAACCTAACTTTCCAACGGGTGGAAGAAGCCCTGAACAGTCCCCCTGTCGATTATCCCATGGATCTTTTGGAATTACGCCTGGCCATTGATGAAGTGGAAGCCAAATTCAAGGAAGCGATGGATGATGATTTCAACACCCCCAAGGCGACGGCGGCCTTGTTTGACCTGGCCCGTGAAACCCGAAGGGTGCTCAGTCAAACACCCCGGGTTTCCGTGGGGGCTAAGAGTTTGTTGGGGGAAGCTCTGGATAAGTTGAATCTGTTGGGCGGAATCCTGGGTATTGTGACCGCCGAAAGGGTTTCCATCCCCAAGGAAGTCGAGGAATTGGCCCAGGCCCGGGTCCAAATGAAGAAGGACAGGAAATTCAAGGAAGCCGATGAAATCCGCGCCAAGGTTATGGAGATGGGGTTTATCATTGAGGATGTCCAGGGCGGGCAGTTCCGGATTTTGCCCAAAAAATGAAAACTGAGATTGCCACGTCGCAAAAGCCCCGATTGGGGCGGCTCCTCGCAATGAAAAAAATATCATTTCTTGGCGCTCTTGGCGCTCTTGGCGTTTTGGCGGTGAATCGGGTGTTCAATGAGTGAAAAAATCTACGGCCGTAAACCAGTTTTGGAAGCCTTGAGGTCGGGGAACCGGGCCATCAGCCGAATTTATTTAATGCAAGGGTCCCGTGACGGTGTTCTAAACCAAATCGAGGCCCACGCCCAGGCGAAGGGAATCGCCATTGCCATGGAAACCCGCCATCGGATGGACACCATGGCCGCGAGCGATAAACACCAGGGTGTCATCGCGGTCGCCGAGGATTACAAATACGCCGATCTTCAGGACATTCTGGATATCGCTCGGGACCGAAACGAACCAGCCTTCCTTATTCTTCTGGATGAAATAGAAGACCCCCACAATCTAGGCGCCATTATCCGGTCCGCTGACGCCGCCGGCATTCACGGTGTTGTTATTCCCAAAAACCGCGCGGTGGACGTTAATGCGACTGTTATTAAATCCTCGGCGGGAGCCGCCGAACATGTTCAAACGGTTAAAGTCACCAATATGAATGACACTATTAAAAAGCTTAAGGAAGCCAATATTTGGGTGGTGGGAGCCGACGGGAACGCGACCAAGAATTTTTACGATTATGATTTCCGCCAACCGGTGGCGTTGGTTATCGGCAACGAAGGAAAAGGCATCAGGAGGTTGGTGAAGGAAAATTGCGACGAGCTTGTCAAAATCCCCATGGCTGGAAAAATGTCTTCGCTGAACGCTTCGGTGGCTTCGGCCATGTTGTTGTTTGAGGTGGTCCGCCAGCGAAAGTGGGGATTGAGTCCTTCCGCGAACGATCCCCCCGTTTCCTCATACGGTGTGGGTCTCTCGCCTGAAAGAGACTTTTTTCGTTCAGGCCCTGATCCGGCTTTTGAAACGCCGGGTGAGGGCCTTGCTCAGACGATAGACGTCAGTCCTTCCGATAATGTTGAGGATGATTTGAAACTTCCCCCTGATCCACCCAAGACAGGCGGGTTTAAGTGGTAAAATCCACTTAACCTTGCTTGACGCTTCGATGAGGGGCCTCCTATAATCCACCTTCCCTTGAGGAAAAAAGGATGTTTGGTCGGGCTGGCGTAGCTCAGTTGGTAGAGCAGCCGCCTTGTAAGCGGCAGGTCACCGGTCCGATTCCGGTCGCCAGCTCCATTTTTCCCTAAACGTAAGTCATGGGCAGGTGCCCGAGTGGTCAATGGGAGCAGACTGTAAATCTGCCGGCCGACGGCCTTCATAGGTTCGAATCCTATCCTGCCCACCATTTTTTCGCGGAGCGAAAAAATAGAGCAATGGAACAATTGAAAATGGACAATAGATAAACCATTGCGGTCCATTTTCGATTGCTCAATTGTTCAGGTTTCCTAGCTTTTGACTTAGAAGCCCGTCTTTACTGCTGAGTGGAAAACTGGGATACTTTTGTTTCGTTTGGTTTTTAGGTGCGGGAGTAGCTCAATGGTAGAGTCCCAGTTTTCCAAACTGGTTGTTGCCGGTTCGAATCCGGTCTCCCGCTCCAATCTTCGCTTCCGTTACATTTTGAAGTAAGCGAAGATTGTCCTCCGAAGCTTTAGAGTAGGAGGACAGGATTGAATGGCCCAGCTATGATTGGCAGGCCATTTTTTTAATGGAAGCGGACGATACTCCTCCTTTTCAACTCCTTTTCGGCCCTTCTGGTTGTTATACCTTTTTAAGGAACCGCATGCTTTCTGAAAAAGAAATATTCGAGGCCGACATTCCCGGTAACCCAAATCCCGTTACCGAGATGAACGAGTTCATGAACGACCGGATTTTGCTTTACGGCCATCCAGGCCTTTGCAAAACGCCCGAGGAACTACTTTCCAGCGACGGTTTTCAACTCATACTCCAGCATTGCATAAAGCATTTGACCACCCAGGACTCTCCCATTCTCAGCTGCATGAAGGCCTTTAAAACCGGGGACGTTTACGACACCAAAAAAATCGCGGGCTTCTTCCAGGCTTTGTATGAAAAGGAATACGACGACGCCACCCTGGGGCACGTGGACCGGATTCTTTTAAAGGATTTTATTGAGGAGCTTTACAGCTATTGGAGAAAAAGGGAAAGATTCGTCATTTTTGACCGTGACGCAAAGGACGGCGGGATTGAGCTGAAGGAATACCACCATATTTTTATTTTGGCGAATGAGCAGTTTAAAACCCTGATCCTGGGTACCTACCGGCATATTTGCGCCCATGTCATGGGGGACTGGTTCAAGGTTTACCGTCAAATTCCCGCGGGAATGGGAATGGCTCTTCTGGCGGAAAAGATCAACTGGAAACACCCGGGTGAGAGCTACCAGAAACTTAAAAATATTCCCTTCATTCGTTTGTCCCTCATTTATCCTCCCCTTATCTATTACACCAAGAGCAACAAGCGAAAGGGCAAGTTCAACCCCCTTTCCAAAAACCCAATTGATTCGGTCAAGTTGGATTCCTCCAGGTGGGTTTGTTTCCCCGCCAAAATTGGAACCTTGATCGTTTTCATATACTTCCTTAAAGATTACGTTTCGCACGCCGCGGGACTTTCGAACCTGTTTGAGCTGGCCAGCGCTGAGGAAATCGCGAACAAGTCGCCGGATGGAATCATGCTGTTTGGAGTGGACCCAGCCCTGATGGACAACCAGTTGGTGGGCTATTACGAGGACACGGTAAACAAGGTGGTGGTGGGCGCTGTCGCCAATCAACCCAATGACGTGGATTATTTCGGCTACTTCAAGAAAACAGCCCTGACCATCCATAACCTGATCATGATCGAAAGAGGGATTCTTCCCATTCACGGCGCCATGGCCAAGATCGACCTGAAATCGGGAAAGAGCGCCCACGTGGTGATTGTCGGCGACTCAGGCGCGGGCAAATCCGAATCCCTCGAGGCCTTCCGGCTTTTGGCCGACAAATATATCCGCCAGTTGACGGTTATCTTTGACGACATGGGTTCGCTCAGTCTTACGCCGGACGGACAGGTGGTAGGCCGGGGAACCGAGGTAGGAGCCTTTGTCCGGTTGGATGACCTTCATCCCGGTTACGCTTATACCGAAATTGACCGGTCGGTTTTCATGAATCCCCACATGGGCAACGCGCGGTTGGTAATGCCCATTACCGAATACCGCCATGTCGTGGCTGGTTATCCCGTCGATATATTTGTTTACGCGAACAATTACGACAACGTGGACGAGGAACATCCGGCCCTTGAAATAATGACTGAGCCCAAACAAATTAACGAGGTGTTTTCCAGCGGCGCGCGTTTGGCCAAGGGAACCACCGATGAGAAGGGCCTGGTCCATACGTACTTTGCCAATCCCTTTGGAGCCCCCCAGAAGAAAAAACAACACGAGATCCTGGCGGAGAAGTTTATCGGTCAGCTCATTAAGAACGGTAAAAAAGTCGGTCAATTGAGAACCCGGCTGGGCATTTCCGGTTTTGAATCCAAGGGCCCTGAAGAGGCCGCCCAGTCCCTTTTCCAGTTCATCACTAAAAACCTTTAAACTTACTGACCCCCGTCATATGAAATTCCGTTGTTGAGGACTTAATCTTCATATTCGTGTCACCAAGTGTTTGAATCAAAATGCTGGAGATGACGCGTTTTTAGTTCCTGATTTTGGATGTTGAATTTCGGCGGTTTTGAGTTTAATGAAAAATTCAAAACTCAAAATTCAAAACTATCTTCTTGGAGGTGTGTCTTGGGCTACCGTGTTGAACATGATTCCATCGGCGAATTGAAGGTTCCGGACGAGGCTCTTTACGGGGTTCAAACCCTGAGGGCGGTCCAAAATTTCCCCATCAGCGGCATCAAGCCCCACAAGGTTTTTGTGGACGCGACGGTTCATATCAAAAAAGCCGCGGCCCGTTTTCACGCCAAGGCCGGCATGATGGACAAGAAGATGGCCGACGCCATCGTGAAGGCCGCGGACGAAATTTTGGACAAAGACCAGTGGGTCGATCAATTCGTGGTGGACGTTTACCAGGCGGGAGCCGGTACCAGCCACAACATGAACGCCAACGAAGTCTTGGCCAACCGCGCCATCGAGATTTTAGGCGGGCAGAGAGGGGATTACAAAAAGGTTCACCCCAACGACCATGTGAATATGGGTCAATCCACCAATGACGTGATTCCGACCGCGATTCGGTTATCGGGGCTCATGCTGGTTCGCGAGTTTTTGCCGGTGTTGGACAAGCTTTCCAAAACCTTTTTTAAAAAGGGGCAGGAATTCAAAGCGGTTTACAAGTCGGGCCGCACCCATTTACAGGACGCGGTCCCCATATCCCTGGGCCAGGAATTTACCGCCTATGGTGAATGTGTCAAACGTCATCGGGACCGTATTGAAAAGGCGTCGGAGGATTTAAAGGATCTGGGAATCGGCGGTTCCGCGGCCGGATCGGGGTTGAATACCCATAAGGATTACGCGGTGGGCATGGCCAAGCTGTTGTCGGAACAAACCGGGTTGAAGTTGGCCCCGCATCCCAATTTGTTTGAGGCGATGCAGAGCCTGGCGCCGGCCGTTTCCGTTTCGAACGCTGTCCGCAACCTGACCCTGGATCTTATCCGGATTGCCAATGATTTCAGGTTAATGACCAGTGGACCCACCACTGGTTTTGGGGAAATCCTTCTTCCGGTAATGCAGCCCGGGTCCTCGATCATGCCGGGTAAGGTGAATCCGGTCATGGCGGAGTGCCTTAACATGGTTTGCTTCCAGGTTCTTGGTTTTGACGCGACGATTGCCATGGCGTCCCAGGCCGGCCAGATGGAATTGAACGTCATGATGCCGGTCATCGCCTATAACCAGAACCAAATGCTGACCCTGATAACCCAGATGCTCAGGGTATTCGAGGAAAAATGCGTGAGCGGGATCAAGGCTGATGAGAAACGCTGTCTTTATTTCGCCGAAATGAGTGTTCAGGTCGCCGCCGCGCTGAATCCCGTCATCGGTTACGAAAAAGCCGCGGATGTGGTGAAGACCGCGCTGAAGGAAGGGAAAACCATCCGCCAGGTGGTGATGGAGAAAAAATTATTGACCGAGGAAAAATACAATCAGGCCGTGAGGATGGAAAAGATTGTTGATCCCCATGGGCGGAGCGCGGGAAAGAAATAGTCCCTCATCGGCGTGGATTGGGCCAAAGGCCCGAAAGTAGGGA
>JAHFCG010000022.1 GCA_023249615.1 candidate division FCPU426 bacterium
TTCATTTCCGGCGCGGCAACGGGCGCGGCCTCAACTTTGGGATAATCGGACGGAACGTCGGATCGGTTCGCTTCTGTAAACCCATATTTTTGCGCTAGATCGGGTTTTACACAAAGGCGCATGTTGTAACTGCCCATATCCGACCAAACTTCGCGATAAAGCGCCCATTTTTTAAGATCTCCCCAATCGACCATGTCGGTTCGGGGTGAATACCACCATGGTAAAATGGGGACAAGGTTTCCCCAAAACCATTCGGGAAATAAACTCCAGTTCATTTCTCCGCCCGGAAACCCCTTTTTGTAAAATGAGGGAACCCACCAAATCCGCAATTTGTATTTGCGGTTCAAATAGCCCGCTTGATTCAAAATAGGATAGGCTTGGGCGTCAGATTCCGTTCCGGTCATGATAATGGGGTTGTCAGCTACGGTGATGGTCGCCGGGTGGTTGCGCTTGGGAAAATCCTTGAGCATCCAGGCGAAAGGCCAGGAACATTTATCCTCGATGGTTAAGGCCAAATCCGTCCCCCCTGTTTCACCATAAGAGATTTCCCTGACTATCCGCTCGACGTCCTGGGTGTCGGGGCCCGATTGAACGTAAACAAGAGGTTCGACGGGATTGGCTTCATGGTAAAAACTTAAAAGGATAGCCGAATGAAGTGAATAAGAAAGGAGAAGCCCGAAAACCACAAGTGCCGCCACCCTGGCGCCTTTCCAAAATTGGGTGATGGGTTTTGAATCCCAAATTTGGCCAACGAAATATCCTGTTAAGAGCAGTGCTGGGGTAAGAGGATGAAGGATGAGCCAAGGCATTTTTTCTCCGGCCCATGAAAAAAGGCCCAGGGAACCGATGTACCAGTAAGAGAGAAAAAGCGGGATATTTTTCCGTTTGAACAAACCGTAGTAAACCATGGCGACAGCTGAAAAAAGAAAAGAAACCAATTCGTTAGCCGGGAGTTGAACCAAATAATAAAAGGGCGGTTCATCCCCCCGGTGAACATCATGTTGTCCCCACCAGTATTCAAGCCCTCCAAACGCCCCATTATAAATGGCGTTTACCAGAGCGTGGACCCGGCCGATAAAATCCCCCTGATTAGCCCCGACTGTGAAAAAAGTCGTGAAAAGGAGCGTGAAAATAATTCCGAAAATGGAAATGGAACCCGTGAGGGCTGGGGCGGTGTTTTTAAGCCAGAGCCAGCAAAAACGAAAGAGAAGGAAAAAGTAGGTTGCCAAAAGAATGAGGGAAAAAGGAGTGGGCTGGTTCAACGAAAGCGCGGGGATTCGAAGAGCCAAGAGGCAAACCGTCCACCAAAGTATAAAACCCAAAAGGTCCCACTTTACCTTTTCGATTCCCAGATCTCGGATCACTTCCCAAAGTTCGCTTTCAGCATCCTTTTTGCCCAGATTGGCCTGCCAGCGGAAGAAAAGTTGAACGATCGTGTAAACAAACGCGCAAAGCAACAAAACGGCAAAAATATTCATTCTGTACGATTCCGTTTTTGGAATTATCACCTGCGTTAAAACGCCTACCGCCGTTATTCCGCCGGCGATAAAGACATCTGCCCAGGGCAACAACCGGATAAAAAGATACGTGCCAACGACGGCAATAGTTAAAAAGATGGATTCCTTAGTGCAAAAAGCGATGGTGAACCCAAGAGCCGCGATCCAAAGGTCCAGCGGGACGCGGGATCTAAAGTACCGGAAAAGAAAAACAACCATCAGAAATGTTCCGCCGGCGATATAAGCGTCTTCACGAGTGAATCGGTCGAAATACATAAAACTAGGGGAAAAGACTATCAGGATGGTGGATAGGAAGGCCCCGGTTCGCCCCCAAAAGGGTGAGAGGAACATGGCCAAAACGACCGTCAGGATTCCAAAAAACGCCGCCAAATATCTGGAGGTGGCGTTTGAAACGCCGAAAAGATAATACATGAAGGCGTTTCCATGAAACTGAAAAGGGCCGTGCATCATGGGGTTGTATTCGTAATCCCCGTCATGGAAAAGTTGCCAGGAATAAAAAGCGTGCATGCTTTCGTCATGATGATGAGGCTTATCACCCAGGTGATGAAATCTCGTGAAGATGGTGATCAAAATAAGGGCTAGATAAGCCAACTCCATCCAGGAAAATGAAAAGGAAATTTTTGCGGTGTTGAATGAGATTGAAGTTTTTTCCCTGGGTTCGGGGTCATTGTTTGAAACAATCTTTGCGGGTTTTGACTGATTTTGAATCTTCGTGTTTTTGTCTGATTGCCCTGCCGCCGGCAATTTGGAACCGCATTGTTCACAAAAATTATTGGAAACAGGGTTCTTGGAAGCGCATTTTCCACAAACCTTAATTTCAGACATTAAATACTCCTTGATGGGTGGGGTGGGAAGGCCATAAAACGCTAAATCTTAAATCATTTAAAGCGAAACGGAAGCTAAACTATACCCATCGGTTTAAGCTTTTGTCAACAAATCGACAGATGTGTCGAGCCCTGATTTCCCAAGGTTTCCCGTACAACAAATAGCCTCCGGCAGTCAAACAAGTTACCCGAGAAAACGATAAAACCGGCTTGGGTTTATGGAATGGCAAGAATTGCTTTCGAAATACTCCGAAACTGAATGGACGAAAAATCTACCCGAGTGGGCGGTTCCCCGGGGCTTATCAAGTTGCAATTTTAAATATGGGTTGTTACACTTTTTTTCAGTTCGATGTCCGACGCCAAAATAAAAATCTTCTTTGAAGAGAGGAGAAAAGTTTTGAAATCAAATCGTTTTAATGTGATGGCACTTGCAGGTGCCTTGATATTGGCAGTCCCTTTAGGAGCTTTCGCTCAGTCGGCTGATTACGCGGCTGAAGTTTTAACAAAGGGGGCAGGCGCGAGGCCATTGGCCATGGGCGGAGCCTTTGTCGCCGCGGCCACTGATGCTACCGCCGCCTATTGGAACCCCGCCGGGTTGGCTTTGATCGATGATATTGAGATTACAACCATGCATTCCGCTCAATCCGATCTTCAAAGTTATGATTTCCTGAATATAGCCTTTAAAACCGACTCCGCCGGTTCCTACGCGTTAAGTTATCTGCGCCTGGGTGTTGGCGATATCCAATTGACCAACGCTTCGAGTCCCATTCCTTTTGGGGTTACTTCCTATTCCGATCAAGCCGCCCTTATTTCAGGAGGGTGGAAGCTGGGGAAACAATTTGCACTTGGGGCAACTATCAAGTTGTTAAAAACCGACGCCGCTTCCGCTTCCGCGTTTGGTTTTGGTTCTGATCTTGGCCTCATTTTTAAGCCAATGAAAGAATTGGCCTTTGGATTAACCGCTCGGGATTACACGGGTGGTTCCTATATTCAATGGCAGGGAACTTCCACCAACCCCACCCAGGTACTTCAACCCAGCGTAACGGTGGGAGTATCCTGGACCGAGGAATTGGGAAAAAGGCAGGCCCAAGGGGATGCTCCGGTGCCCGTAAGCACCCTTTCGGTAAATTTTGACGCTGATACCCTTTATGCCGGCAAAGCCTTGAATAATTATCATTTTGGGGTGGAATACTGGTACAAGCAATTTGTGGCGGTCAGAGGAGGGTTTGAAACCAAAGGGTTCCAATTCGACAATGACAGCTTTACCCCTTCGGCAGGGGTAGGCGTTTGGGCCTATTTGTTTGAAATTGATTACGCCTTTGTGGCCAATTCCATCGGCGGAATTCACTATATCTCCCTCATTACCCGTTTATAAATTTTAGGTTTCACGAAGTTTCAAGGAGGGGATTTTATAAAAAAGTCCCCTCTTTTTTTGTTTTTTGTTTATCATAACAAGCGCTGAAGGCTACCATTTCTCGACCTTCCGAGGTATTCATGAGACTTCAAAGGCCTCTTTTAAATTTTTTATCCGGTTTTGGGTTTTTGTTTTTACCATCGATTGTATTAGCTTCTTACCAGGTGGCGCCTTCCACAGGTTCAGGCCTTCCTTACTCCATCGAAACCAAAAATCTACTTAAACATTTATACAACAATCATGCCGTTATTGGCGGACAGGTCATTGCCCTAAAAGACCAGCCTGGAAAAAATTACAGTGGAAATTACATCGATGTGGGTGACTTGGGTGGGGTAAAAAAGGGCGATGTTTTTGTTCTCTATACCCCCAAAGGTGAACCGGTTGGTTTTATTAGAGTCGTGGAAACGCAACATTACACCTCTTCGTTTGATTTTGTGGAATTAACTGTAGATCCGTCCGACAACCTGTCTGCCAAAAAAATTACCCAAGAAGTCAAGCTGCGGCTCCCTGAAGGTCTTTTGGTTTACCCGGACATGAAACATTTTAAAAAAGGCACCCAAATGGCGATGAAGAAAAAATCGCTGATGCCTCCCGCCGCGCAAAACGCCTCCACGGCCCCGGGACAATCCGCTTTGCCTCCGTTGCCAGGGGATTCAACTTCCTCGGTTGGCGGGTCAACGCTTCCACCTTTGCCAGGTGAAACAGCCACTACGCCACCCGGAACGGCGCTTCCACCTTTGCCTGAGAGTGGAACAGCCGCCACCGGAGGATCATCTCTCCCGCCATTGCCGATGGATTCAACCGCTCCCTTGAGTCCTGCACCTTCAGGGGGTGAAATGCCGGCCTTGCCAGCCTCGCCAGATTCCGGAACCGGTCTGCCGACTTTGGGGCCGAATACCTCCACCCCTAGTTTGCCGTCCGGTGATAACGGCTTAAACGGCCTGCCGGCGTTGCCAGGAGATAATTCCTCTTCTCCCTCTGGGCTTCCCCCGCTTACGAATGACAACGGGATGCCCCCGTTGCCGGCTACGGGCGCTCCTGATTCGGGAATGCCGTCTTTGCCAGGTGATAACTCGGGTGGTTTGCCGTCGCTTCCACCGGCTCCCGGAGCCACTGATTCGGGTCTCCCTCCTTTACCCGGAGCTGATTCTTCGCTTCCGGCTCTTCCGGGGGATACTACCTCCAATTTACTTCCTCCCTCCATGTCCGCCCCATCTTCGGGTGACATGTCCTTACCACCGATTCCAAATGGAGATCCAACCAATAACACTTCCCCAATGTTGCCACCCCAATCCGAATTACCCTCCCCAGGAGTTCCCCTAGCCGGTGCTTCTGGTTTGCCGGAAATGAACACAGCTCCCCCCGCTTTGGATAATGGTTTACCGGGGCTTCCAGACGCGGGCGCAACACCTTCATCGAGCATGGCTCAACTTCCACCTTCTGATAATGCTTTGCCGCCCCTTGATAACGGCACAGCACCCCCGGCATTGAATGGAGATATTCCACTTCCGCCCATGGCTAATTCAACGCTTCCTCCAACGGTCAATGAGATATCTCTTCCCCCCATGGCTGACGCGTCGCTCCCGCCTGTCATGGCCGGGGCCCCAGTCGGTACGGACCTTCCCCCGGTTTCTTCCGGTCTCCCTCCTATGGACAATGGAGCGATGATGCCCCCTCCGATGGGAGATGCGGGTCTTCCGCCCCTTGCCGACAATTCTTTGCCGGCGGTTCCTGGAGAAATGGCACCTCCTTTGATGGCCTCAAACCCAATGGCCTCCCCGGTAATGGATAATTCTTTGGGAGCTTTGCCGCCAGGTGTACCGGATTTAAATAACCAACCCGGTTTGCCTCCTACGGTTGAACTGCCCGGGTCAAATGGTTTGGCGGTCCCACCCATTATTGACGCGACAACCCCCGCAGGTTCCTCGCCCTCAAACGCGGCTAATTTAAATATTCCGGTTGTTCCGTCCGAGGTGAAGGGCGGTTTTTTACAGGATCTTCCTACACTTTCCTCCCATAAAAAACCGGAAGCCTGATTTTAATCTAGTTTTACCTTTCTCTCATCCGCCTCATTCCTCGAGATATAATGCCGTGGTTAAATAATCAGGGCCGGATGCTTTTTGTTTAAAGTCCAACCGGTTCCAAATCTTTGAGGGTTTCCTCCATGCCAGTTTTGGTCCGCTATTGTCTCACCGCGCTCTGGCCGCCCTTTTTTCTAGCCACGGGTTGTTGGTTGTTCACCCTCAACCTGCTCTTTTATTCGCTCCAATTTTTAAAATACCTCCTTGAATATCAGGCCGGAATTATTAATTCCGTTCTATTGCTCTTGTATATTCAACCGGGTTTTTTGGTGCTCGCGATTCCTATTGGTTTTTTAACCGCAATTTTAGTGGTGTATGGAAGGATTAGCGCGGATGGGGAAGTGGTGGCCGTGGAGTCGTGCGGTCATTCGGTTTGGGTTTTGGTTTGGCCCATGATGGGTGTTTCACTTTTGTTGAGCCTGTTTTTGGTTATTTTCATGGATACTCTTTTACCCTGGGGAAACACATCGTTTTTGAAATTGGACTATAAAATTATTTCCGAAAGATCGGGAGTCGTCGTCAAAGAAAGAGTGTTTATTAAAAATTTTGACGGGTACGTTCTTCAGGTGGACCAAAAAGATGAAAGCCACGATGTTTTAAAAACGGTCAAAGTCTGGGTTCTGAATGAAAAAGGTTATCCCTACCGGATTATTTACGCTTCTCGCGGGATTATTCGGCAGGACCCGGTTAATTTTCATGTTTTACTTGATTTGAGCGATGGTTTCATGCAGCAAATCGGAACAAAAAAAACAGAAATTACCATGGATGAATTTTTCCAAATGAAATTCAAGACCTGCGCGCTGGACTTAAGCGTCAACCATCTTCATAACGGGCCCGTGGATTTTCGGGATCCGAGGAACATAACGCTAAGGGAGCTGGCCGAAAAAATCCGACAGAAAAAAAAGGAAAAACAGGACACAAGGTACGACGAGTCGGAATTTCACAAGAAGTTTTCCATACCGTTTTCGGCCCTGGCTTTTGCTTTTATTGGAATTCCCCTGGGGTTGGTTGCCCGGACAGGTTCCTTTTCCGGTTTTTTTCTTGGAATCATCATGGTGGTGATTTATGAATTGTTTATCATGTTTGGCGAGGCGGGCGGTCCCATGGGAATCATTTCCCCCGGGATCGCCATGTGGCTTCCCAATATTGTTTTGATGCTTATCGGCAGCGTTTTGATTTACAAACTGAATCATAAGCATGACTTTTGGACCAAACCCTTTGGAAAAAATATGACCGGGGACCCGAAATCCCTGAATTCAACCTCGGAAAGATTGAAGCCCCTAATATGAAATCATTCCCAGGGGGCGGATTTTTTGTTCGTTTAACTTTTCTGCTGTTTTCTTGCGCCTTTTTTTTGAACCAACCAGTTTGGGCGGATTTAAATCTTTCACTTTCCTCCAATGTTCATGTCCAGGCTGACACCATTGAATACCAAAAGGAACAGGGGCTTGTGGTCGCGAAAGGACAGGTTCATATCCAGCAGGATTTGGTTCACCTATACGCTGATTTAATTCGCTATGATTTAACGGCCCAAAATGTTTTTGCCGAAGGCCATGTGGTTTGGCAGGATGAAAGCCAAGAAATCGAGGCGAAAAGCCTGACTTATAACCTTCGAACAAAGGAAGGAAAGGCATATGACATCAAAACCTCCTCGCCTCCCTGGATCAGCACCGGAACCGAAATCGATATTCAGGATCGAAAGATCACCATCAAGAACGCCGTAACAACCACTTGCGACTATGTGGAGGGGTACCGCCATTTTTATCTTAGTGCGGATAGGATAACTGTCTATTCCGGTGATTATTTGGTGGCCGAAAACGTGGTTCTTTTTATCGGAAAAGTCCCGGTTTTTTATTTTCCATTCTTTGTCAAGACCATTCATGATTTACGAACACCTTTTTCAATCGCGACCGGAGCCACCGATTACCTTGGCAATTATTTTTTGGTCACCACGAACTATTTATTTTCCCCCACCAATTACGGGGCGCTTTATTCGGATTATTTTTTTCGAAAAGGCTTGGGACTCGGACTCCGCCACGAATTGGCCCTGAACAATGAATCCGTTCTTTCCCTTTATGGCTATGGGATCCCTGAAAAGGACACCCAAAGGTTCAGATGGGAGGGGAGGGCGAGGGGTTTGTGGGCGCTTTCCTCGGGTCTTCAGGGAAGAGTGGAGGCGGATATTCCGGGGGATGGTTTTTTCAGCCAGGACTATTCCGTGGCCCGCCGTGATCCCAGCCTGGTTTCCACGGTTCGGGAATATGATATTTCCGCGACCCTTACGCGCCAACAATGGAACCTGGGGCTTTTATTCCGAAGACAGGAAACTCCCGATTTTTCCGTAACCACCGAAACGAACTTTGTTCAAAGCCTCCAGACCCTGCCACAACTAACCTTTTCCCTTTTACCCCAATCCTTGATAGGGAAAAACTGGCTTAAATATGATTTAAACCTCACCGGTGATCATACCTATACCAAGAGCAATGATTTTTACGTCAATCATTTAAACGGGGTCCTGGGAATCAGCCAAAGTGTATTGTTTTTGCAATCCCAAAGCCTTTTTTCCCGCGCGGCCTGGAGTGAAACGATCCAGGATTTGGCCGATGTTGGAGTCGCCAATACCACCGCGAACAACTCGGGGGAAACCCAGCAAATTGATATCAACAATACCTGGACAGGGAGATGGAATGAGTTTTTTAATTCAACTTTCACCCACACTTTTTCTCAAAAATTAAACCACCTTTTTCCCACCGATTCCCCCGATGGGGTTAGGACCCATTCGTTCACGGGATCCCTGGAATTTACGGGCGGATCCCTTTTCAGGACAAGGATCAGCACTTCCTTTGATCTTCGGAAACAGGCAGGGGGTGATTCCTCCAGTTTTTATTATTTGCGACAGGAGTTTTACCTGACCCCGTCCGCCCAGTTTGATTATTTGGGTATTTTTGATTATTCCATAAAGGCAAACGCCGTTAAGGATTTTAACATGGTCCTAAATTTAAGGAGCCCCCACGACATGTGGAGATTCCGAATTTCCGGAAACTATGTGGACCCGAATGTCAGCAATACCGGGTTCGTGACAATGGGACTGCCACCCACGTTTGAAATCGCGGGTGAGGTTTCCCTGGCCTTGTTTACCAATTACCGTCTATCCATGCTGGAGAGCTTTGATGTCACCAACGCGAAATTGGAAACGCGGAGCATCAGTCTTTACCGGGATTTGCATGACTGGGAAGCGGAAATTAATTTCGCGGAGGATCCGGTTCAGGGCCAGCGGGTTTATTTCAAATTGAACCTAAAGGCTTTCCCGGGGAGGCCGTTAACCGTTTCAGACGACCAACTACAAAGGTTGAATGGTCTTCGGAATCAAGGATTGACCGGCGCGGCCAGTCAATTCCAATAATGCCGGGTTGAATCACCGCGGAGAAATTGATTTTAATGGATCGGAACTTTCCGAAATCCAGAAACCTTTTTGAGCGGCTTCTGGAAATAAAACCCCCGATAAGGTAATAATAGCTGCCCATGAAAAAGAACAGCATTGTGGTCCGCGGCGCCCGCGAACACAACCTTAAAAACATTTCAGTCGAAATGCCCAGGGATCAATTGGTGGTCATCACGGGTGTTTCCGGTTCAGGCAAATCTTCGCTTGCTTTTGACACACTTTACGCGGAGGGACAGCGTCGCTACGTTGAATCTTTGTCATCCTATGCCCGGCAATTTTTGGGTCTCATGGAAAAACCGGATGTGGATTTAATCGAGGGGTTATCTCCCGCGGTGGCGATCCAACAAAAAGCGGGAAGCCGAAATCCCCGTTCCACCGTCGGCACCACGACGGAAATTTACGATTACCTTCGTCTCCTTTTCGCCAGGGTGGGCACTCCCCATTGCACCAGATGTGGAAAACCGATCAGCCGGCAAACCGTTCAACAAATTGTGGATCGGGTTCTTTCCTATCCTGCTGGTTCCAAACTCCATATCTTGGCCCCGCTAATTTCAAGTCGGAAAGGGGAATACAAAAAAATATTTGATCAAATCCGCAAGGATGGTTTTGTCCGGGTGAGGGTCGATGGGGTTATAAAGGAGGTGGATGGGGATCTTAATCTGGAAAAGAACCAAAAACATGATATTGAAATCGTGATAGACCGGTTGGTCCTGAAGCCGGAGATTAAAAAACGTCTGGCGGATTCGCTTGAAACGGCGCTTAAGCAGGGAGCCGGGGTGGTAAAAATATTGCTGGGCAGCGGTTCCAAGGAAACCGAACAGCTTTTTTCCGAGCATTATGCCTGTGTTTACTGCGGAATCAGCGTCGAGGAACCGGCGCCAAGAAATTTTTCCTTCAACAATCCCCATGGAGCCTGTCCCGCCTGCACCGGAATGGGTTACAAAATGGAAGCCGATCAGTCATTGGTGGTGGACCCTGAAAGATCCATCGAGGACGGGGCTATCGATCCTTACAGCTCCCCCAAGGCGGTTTATTATCAAAACCTTTTGGAGGGGGTTTGCCAGCATTTTAAAGTCAGTCAATCCGTTCCTTTTAAAAAACTACCTGAAAAAATACAGAACGCTATTTTGTTTGGGAGCGAGGAAGAAATAGAATTCAAAATCAGAAAGGGCAGTTACCAACAAAAGTTTTGGGGGCCCTTTGAAGGTGTAATTCCCAATCTGGAGCGCCGGTACCATGAAACAGATTCCGAATATATACGGGAGGAAATTGAAAAATATTTGATCAGCAAGCCCTGTCGGGCCTGCAAGGGAACCCGTTTAAGGCCGGAAAGTCTCGCGGTAACCTTGGGCGAGGAAAAAATTAATATTATTGATGTGACAAGGTATTCAGTGAAAACGGGTCTTGAATTTTTCTCGGAATTAAAATTGGACGCAAAATCGCTTGTGATTGCGGGACAGATATTGAAGGAAATAAAAAACAGACTGATTTTTTTGAAAAATGTCGGCCTGGATTACCTGACCCTGGATCGAATGACGGCCAGTCTTTCCGGCGGAGAGGCCCAAAGAATTCACCTTGCGACCCAAATTGGGAGCGCCCTGGTAGGAGTTTTGTATATTTTGGATGAACCTTCCATAGGGCTTCATCAACGCGACAATGTCCGCCTTTTAAACACCCTCAATCACCTGAGGGATATAGGGAATACTGTAATTGTCGTGGAACATGACGAAGATACCATTGAGGCGGCCGACTTTATTATTGATATGGGTTTGGGAGCGGGGGTAGAGGGTGGTGAGGTGGTGGCGTCGGGAGGTTTGGAACAAATCGTTTCAAATCGAAGGTCACTCACAGGTCAATATCTTTCAGGGAAACTTTCAATTCCGACGAATTTAACCTGTGGCAAAAAATTTGAAAAATTCATTATTTTACGTGGCGCCACTAAGAATAATTTGAAAAATCTAACCCTTAAGTTGCCGCTTGGGGGGTTTATCGCCGTAACTGGTGTTTCGGGGTCCGGCAAAAGCACCCTGATTATGGAAACCTTATATCCCGCCCTCCTTCACAAGCTATATCACCTGAGGTCCAAACCTGAGGGCTATGAGTCGATCGAAGGTGTGGAAAATGTCGATAAAATAATAGAAATTGATCAATCCCCCATCGGGCGCACCCCTCGTTCCAACTCGGCGACCTACACAGGAATTTTTACCCATGTTCGGGACCTTTTTTCCCGATTGCCCGAATCCAAGGCCAGGGGCTACAAGGAGGGGCGTTTTAGTTTCAATGTCAAGGGGGGGCGGTGCGAGGCTTGCGAGGGGGATGGCGTCATTAAAATCGAGATGCATTTTTTGCCTGACGTTTACGTTCCCTGCGAGATTTGCAAGGGAAAAAGATACAATCGTGAAACTCTGGAAATTCATTACAAGGAAAAAAACATCGCGGAAATTCTGGACCTGAGTGTTGAGGAGGCGTTGCCGTTTTTCGCGGCCATACCAAAGATAAAAAAAATATTGGAAACTCTTAGGGATGTGGGTTTGGGCTACATTAAACTTGGACAACCAGCCACCACCCTTTCGGGAGGGGAGGCCCAAAGGGTCAAACTTTCGACGGAATTGGGAAAAAGAAGCACGGGAAAAACCATTTACATTCTGGATGAACCGACAACCGGGCTTCACTTCGCTGATGTCAATCACCTTATAAAAGTCCTAAAACGACTGGTGTACGCTGGAAACACGGTGATTGTGATTGAGCACAATTTGGACGTTATCAAAACATCTGATTTTATTGTTGATCTTGGGCCAGAAGGTGGTGAAGAGGGAGGCCAAATTGTCGCGATGGGTGAGGTGCAAAAGATTGTTGAAACCACCAAATCTCACACGGGAAGATTTTTGGAAGAGAAAATCCGAAAAGACCAAAATAGGGTGAAAAATCAGGGGAAATTGGTCGTGGAAAGCGGAAATGCACGTTGACGGTTATTTCAGCGGGGGATATAATTTTTTCAAGAAACTTTTATTTTAAAGGGGTTTATTTTACCTTGAGACATCCATTTCTCCCGTTGAAATTCCAAAAAGCCCTTGTTTTTTTTGTTTTTTGCACCATTGCGTCGCCTGCTTTTTCAGGTGATACCGGAACAACCGGCGCTGTTGAGCTCAAAATTCCTGTCGGGCCAAGGGCCATCGCGATGGGACAGGCTTTTGTGGCGGTCGCTGATGACGCCAACGCGATTTACTGGAATCCTGCCGGTTTGCGTCAATTGGGCGGTACCCACCTCACGGCCCAATATGATGTTTTCATTGAAACAGTTCGGTACCAATATTTTGCTGGGGGAACCAAGTTAGGAAATGAGGCGGCGATTGGCCTTTCCGGAAAATTGTTATCCACGGGAACTGATCCCGCGATAGACGCAAGTGGAAATCCAACCGGCGGAAGTGTTGGCGAAAGCTACATGGATATTGATTTAGCCGGCGCGTATCGACTCAGCTATTACTTTGATGTGGGTTTGACCGCCAAGTACATAACAAAAAGCCTTTCTGGAACTACCGCATCAACCTTTGCGGCTGATTTGGGTGTTTTATATAAAACCCCTATTCCGCATTTAAAGGCTGGCATCAATGTTCAAAATATTGGGCCGGGAATGAAATTTGTAACGACTCCGGATGCGCTTCCGTTAAACGTCAAACTGGGCCTTTGTTACAAAATGTTTGAGGATAATTTTACCATCGCCTATGACATGAATTTTCCAAACGATAACGCCATTTCCGCGAATATTGGCGGGGAATACTGGTATAAAGATACGCTGGTGGGCCGTTTCGGCTATCAATTTCAAGGGTCGATTGATAAAAACCAGGTAGGAATTGGTGGAAAAGCTGGGTTGTTTTTAGGAGCGGGAGTAAAGATATCGGTGTTTAAGAATTTTATAGGTTTGGATTACGCCTGGACAGATACGGGGTTTCTCGGATCAAACCATCATTTTGCTTTGGATTATTATTTCTAAGCTTTATTGCCTTACATCTAAATTTCCTTATACTTCATGAGTGCCTTTTAAAAAGGCCAGTTTTATTAGTGTTTTGCCCTGGAAATTTCAGGGATTTTATTAATAACCCGAGGGTTTAATGAGCTCAGAACAAGAAATATTTGATAAATGTGGAAGAACGTATAACGCCGGGGACACCATTTTCCGGGAAGGCGATTTGGGCAATGAAATGTACATTATCCAGTCTGGCCGGGTCAAAATAACGAAACAATTAAAGGATGGCGTTGAAAAAACCCTTGTTATCCTAGGGCCCGGAGATTTTTTTGGGGAAATGGCTGTTATCGACAAGGATGTCCGATCCGCCAACGCCTCGGCCATGGATGCTTCTCGATTGATTGCTCTGGATGAAGAAGTTTTCGAAATGCATATGCAAACAAATCCCAAAATTGTTAAAAAAATCCTCAAAAACCTTACCTCTCGTCTTCGGGAAGCCAACCAGCAAATCGCAAATTTAATGATTAAAGATGCGAACCGACTTGTGGCCAATACTATCCTTCTGGTGGTTCACAAACACGGCCAGGAAGGACCCAATGGCATTACCATGGACATTAATTTCACCGTTCAGGAATTAAGTAAAATGTGCGGTCTGGATTTTCCAAAAACACAGGAAATTGTTGATAAACTTATAAAGGCAAAAGTCGTCAGTCTTTCCGGCGAAACCATCATCGTGACAAGTCTTGATAACCTTGAGAAGTTCATAAAATTTTTGGAAATGAAAGAACAATTCGGGGAATAAACCCTTTGAGAAAAAAGCCCCGCATTTATGTGGGGCTTTTTTTTTGTCTTCTGTCTTTTCCCGGACCCATTTTGTCTTTAAAAACCGATCCGTTTTCAGCGTTTAATTTTGTCGAAATAACCAGCGTTTACTTGAAAATGAAGCCCGAATCAACTAAAACAATGCTAGCCCTTCGCCTCCAAGTCCTAACCAAGAGAAAAAAATGATTTTAAGCGAAATTACAGCTCCCATTCAAAAAGACCTTAACCGGGTCGAACAAACCATTGCCGGGTCCCTTAAAACCGATAATCTTTTTATTCAGCAGATGGTCGATTATTTGTCACATTCAACCGGAAAAAGAATCCGACCCGCGCTGGCGATTCTCTCGGCGAAGTATTGTGGAAAACTTCCCGCGGAAACCATTGCCCTGGGCGCGGCTTTGGAAATGATCCACGTCGCCACATTGATTCATGACGATATCATTGATAATTCAGCCATCCGTCGAAAACAAAAAACCCTCAATTTCAAATGGGGAAATGAAATTTCAGTCCTCATGGGAGATTATGTTTTCGCTTCCTCCTTTTTTCTCATGGCAAAATCCCTTCCAAAGGATGTTCTGAGTACACTGGCTGATACCACCAACATCATTTGCCGCGGGGAAATTTCAGAAACCTTTAACAGGTTTAACGTCGGGCTTTCAGAGGACCAGTACCTTGAGGTCATTCGGGAGAAAACCGCGAGTCTTTTCGGGGCCAGCTGCCAGACAGGCGCTATGTTGGCGGAAGGAAACGTTTTAACGGTGAAACAACTTTATCGGTTTGGAATGGGGATTGGGATGGCTTTCCAGGTAATTGACGATACGCTTGATTTTGTGGGAAAGCAGTCCCGGGTGGGCAAGCCGGTAATGAGCGACTTGAGGGAGGGAAAACTGACGCTGCCGGTCATTCATTGCATGAATTCTGGGAATGCCCCCGAAAAAAGGAAACTCAAAGCGATCATCCTTAGAAAAGTAAAAACCTCGACGGATCTTAAGTTTTTGAACACTCTTTTGAAAAAATACGATGCGATTAATTATTCCGTCAAAAAAGCACGTTTTTTTGTTGATGACGCCAAAACGGCTCTTTATCAATTAAACGGCAACCGTGACAAAAACGATTTGCTTCAGTTTGCCGACTTTCTCATTGACCGGGATTTTTGATTTTTCAACTTGTTGAAAACGTTATAAACCCCAGGAAATGCTTGAAATTCAAGGGGTCTAAGTGTATAGAATAAGCAGCTTTCTGCTACCATCCTCGGACCCTGAGAGAACACATGCTTGAACAGTATGGTTATGTTCTGGTTTTCCTGACGGCGGGAATTTTTTTCATTCTTGGGGCATTTATCACCGGCTGGGTTTTAAGCCCGAACGGTCTTCTAGGTTTAAAGTACAAATACAAAAAAGAAATTTTAGTCGACACTTACGAATGCGGGGTCGAAACCTACGGATCCTCTTGGTTTCGATTCAACGTCAGCTTTTATCTTTATGCCCTTCTCTTTGTTATTTTCGATATTGAAACGGTATTCCTTTATCCTTGGGCTGTTTCCTTCCGTCAATTAGGCCTTTTTGGTTTCGGTGAGATGATTGTTTTTATTTTCATTCTTCTGGTGGGTCTAGCCTACGCTTGGAGGAAAGAGGCCTTGAAATGGGAATAGGTCTAAAGGGTTTGTCGCGGCCCGAAATTGAACAAATGGAAGGGGAGAGCCAAATCCCCGGCTTGTGGACCCTGGAAAAAGCGGTTGGTTTTATTTTTAAATGGGCCCGAAAGAATTCGCTCTGGCCTCTTCAGTTTGGAACCGCTTGTTGTGCCATTGAAATGATGGCCACCGCCGCGGGACGTTATGATATTTCCCGCTTCGGATCGGAGGTTTTCCGTCCCTCCCCCCGCCAGGCTGATCTTCTGATCGCGGCTGGAACCATAACGGAAAAAATGGGATACGCTTTGAAAAAGCTTTATGAACAAATGCCCAAGCCGAGCTGGGTTATCGCAATGGGGAGCTGCACCATCGCGGGCGGCCCTTATTATTATGATTCCTACACAGTTGTGAAGGGGATTGATTCCTTTGTACCGGTCGATGTTTATGTGCCAGGCTGCCCCCCCCGGCCTGAATCCCTGATACACGGGTTGATGGCCATTCAGAAAAAAATTGAGGATGAACCCATATTTCGCCGCCGTCGGAACGCCTAGGTTTTCAACGCCCTTGCCTCTGTCGTGATGTCAATTTTTTCCGCTCTAATCCATTTTCGGGACCAGAACCGCTCATGACGAATGAAGAAATGAAAACCAAAATCGAGTCGGATTTTAAGGACTGGATTTTATCGGCCGCTGTTTCCCCCCAAAAAGAAGTCATCATTACGGCCAAACCAGCCACCTATCTTTCCCTTTGCCGGGATTTGCGGGATAAAAATGAATACTCCTTCCAGCATCTCTCCTGCCTTACGGCGGTGGATTACCCAAAGGAAAACAAAATGACGGTGGTTTGCCACCTTTGGTCCTATAAAAAATGCGCGCAGCTGACCCTGAAGGTGGATGTGGATCGGGCAAATCCAAGAATTCCCACCGTGGAAAATGTCTGGAAGTCGGCCAATTGGTTCGAAAGGGAAGTGTTTGATTTATACGGAATCATTTTTGAGGGGCATTCTGACCTCCGGCGCATCATGATGCCGGAGGATTACACGAAGTTCCCTTTGAGAAAGGATTTTACCGATGACGGATTTATTGTTAAGCCAAATTAAACTTGGCGCCGAATCCCAATTCGGGACGGACGAATATGTGGTTAATCTTGGACCGCAACACCCGGCAACCCACGGCGTCCTAAGGCTCATCGTGAAGCTCGACGGTGAAACCGTCAAGGAAACCACCCCGGTTTTGGGATACCTGCATCGTTCCATTGAGAAAATTTGCGAGAACCGAACATACCCCCAATGCATTACCTACACTGACCGGGTTGATTACGTTTCGGCCATGAGCGTCAATTTGGCTTTTGCCTTGGCCACGGAGCGTTTGATGGGTCTGGAAGCCCCTCCCCGCGCCCAATGGCTTCGGATGATCATGGTGGAGTTACAGCGCCTGGCAAGTCATCTTTTGTGGATGGGAGCTTTCGCGGGGGATATTGGGGCCCTGACCCCCTTTCTTTACGGTCTCAGGGAACGCGAGAGAATCATCGATCTTTTTGAAATGACCTGCGGTCAAAGATTGACCTATAACTACATACGAATCGGCGGCGTCATGATCGACGTGCTTCCTGAATTCGTTCCCAAGTGCCGGGCTTTCCTGGATTACTTTGAACCGAAAATCGCCGAGTATGAGGAGCTTTTAACCTACAATCCTATTTTTCTTGAACGAACCAAAGGTGTTGGCATCATTTCCCCGGAAGTTGGGATTAACGCCGGTGTATGCGGCCCATCCCTTCGCGGCTCGGGAGTTCCGTGCGACGTCCGAAAACAACAACCCTACCTTTATTACGATCAGGTTAAGTTTAATGAGTGTCTTGAAACGGCGGGGGATTGTTGGAGCCGGTACCGGGTCCGGATGCGGGAAATTCGGGAAAGTGTCTCGATTCTCCGGCAGTGTTTGGACCGGTTGGAGCCGGGACCTTTTGAGACGAAGCTGCCTCCCGTACTCAAGGCGCCACCCGCAAGTGAAATCTATTCCCGAATCGAATCTTCCCGAGGGGAAATGGGGGTTTATCTGGTGGGTGACGGGACCATCAAACCATGGAAGTGCAAGTTCCGCTGCGCCTCTTTCAACAACACCTATGTTTTGGATCAACTGACACGCGGGTGGAAAATTGCCGACATCATGGCAGTTTTGGGAAGTCTGGATATGATTGTTCCGGAAGTGGACCGTTAAATTTCTGAAGGGTTAAAGGAATTATGCCAACAGGCGAAAATTTGGTTCACCTAATTGCCAATTTATTACAACAGGCCCTTGGAGCGGTTGGTCTTTCAGGGTTTGCCTTTATCATCAACCCCATCGTTTCCGCCGTCGTAATGTTTGGCGGCATCTCGGTGTTCGTCATGTTTCTGGTTTGGATGGAACGAAAGGTTTCGGCCCATATGCAAAGTCGTATTGGTCCGAACCGGGTGGGCGTGTTTGGCCTTTTGCAAACGGTCGCGGATGCCCTCAAGCTCACGACCAAGGAAGACATTAAGCCCGTTCATCGGGACAAAATTCCCTATTACATCGCTCCTATCATCGCTTTTGTCGCGACCTTCGCGGGAATGATCGTTATCCCTTTCGACAAGGGAGTATCGGTTCAAAACCTTAACATTGGAATCCTCTATGTAATTTCCATTACAAGCTTTACGGTTATCGCCATCCTTTCAGCGGGTTGGAGTTCGAATAACAAGTTCGCGCTTTTGGGCGGTTTTCGCTCCGCGGCTCAAATCGTCTCCTATGAGGTTCCTTTGGTCATGTCCCTGGTCCCGGTCATCATGACCGCCGGAACGCTAAACTTGAATAATGTTGTTGAATACCAACAAAAGGCCGGCTATTGGTTTGTGGTTCCGCAGTTTATAGCCTTTCTCATTTTCATTACCTCAGCCACGGCCGAGGCCAATCGTGCTCCTTTTGACATTCCTGAAGCCGAGTCCGAACTTATTGGCGGTTTTCATACCGAATATTCCGGGGTAAAGTTCGCCATGTTTTTTCTAGGCGAATATATCGCGATTATCGTTTCCTCCGCCGTTGCCGTAACGGTTTTCCTGGGCGGGTGGCTTCCCCTTCCGTTTTTGGGTTCTTTGCCCATTCCGGGTTTTGCCTGGTTTGTGGCGAAGCTTCTTTTTGTGATTTACCTGATTATGGCTTTTCGCTGGACCTTTCCCCGACTTCGGGTGGATCAGTTGATGGATTTCGGCTGGAAGGTTTTGATTCCCATTTCGATTCTCAACATATTAATTACAGGGTTTTGTATTTTGTTCTTCGGGAAAGGGGTTTAGTTATGGGATCTCTTCTCTCTTATTTTAAAAATATTATTTTTGGTTTCTGGAATCTCCTCGTAGGCCTCTCGGTCACCACAAAATATTTTTTGTCCATGAAAACCAACACGCAACAATATCCCGAGGAAAAGCTTCCCTTGCCGGTCCGTAGCCGTAGCATGATCAAGCTTATCTATGATGGGGAAAAGGACCAATTCAACTGTGTGGCCTGTATGATGTGCGCCAAGGCCTGTCCCAACAGTTGCATTAAATTGGAGGGTGTGCGTGGCGCTGATGGGAAACGACGGGTTACCACCTTCAAACTGGATTTTTCCACCTGCATTTTCTGCGGTTATTGCGTGGAAGCCTGCGGTTTTGACGCGCTAACTTTTGTGGCGGAGGAATATGAAAACTCAGTTTATAAAAGGGGAAGCCTTCTCCAAGACGAGCAGGCCATGAAGTGGGTGCGGCCCGCGCATCTTGCGCCAAAGCCGGAAGAAGAAGTCAAAGCGGAAGCGGCATCAACTGCCAAGGCGGGGGTTTAATAGTGGCGAATACAATTTTTTACCTTATCGCGGGGATAATTATCTGTTCGGCTTTTTTAGTGGTAACCCTCCGAAATCTTTTCCATTGCGCCTTGTTTCTGGCCCTGGCGATGTTTGGGGTTTCCGGGGTTTTTCTTTTTTTAAACTTTGAATTCCTGGCCATCGTTCAAGTCTTGATTTATGTGGGCGCGGTCACTGTCCTTATTATTTTCGGTATCATGTTGACCCGAAATGTCATGGACGACAAAACGCGCGTTTTAAATAAGCAGGTTTTTTTAGCCATTATTGCGGCCGCCGCCGTCATGACGATTTCCTTTAGCGCGGTCGGGAAATCCGTCTTTTTTGAAGGGGACCACCCAACCATTACCATGGCGGAAACAAGCGCAGCCCCGGATCCCCCCAAGCCCTCCTCCCTTGGGCAAAATGATGTTTACGCCCTGGGCTTGGAATTGATCCGTCCTGAAAAGGGTTATGCTTTTTCCTTTGAGTTTGTTTCCGTCCTTCTTTTGTCCGCCCTAGTGGGTGCCATTGTGGTCGCTCGAAAGGAGAAATCATGAACTCGATTCCGGTCCTCCATTTCCTTTACCTGTCCATTATTCTTTTCTCCATCGGTCTTTTTGGGGTTCTCATCCGAAAAAACGCCATTTCAGTTTTGATGGGCGTGGAATTGATGCTTAACGCGGTTAATATCAATTACCTTGCCTTCGCGAAATATTGGAATTGGAACACCCTGACTGGGCCGGTTTTTGTTGTTTTTGTCATCACTATTGCGGCCGCCGAGGCGGCCGTCGCTCTTGCCATTATTATTTCGATCTACCGTCAAATGAAGAGTACCAACGTGGATGAAGTTCACTATTTGCGCGGCTAATAATGTTAGAAAAATCTTCGTAAAGGGATGAAGAATGATTGAGTATTCGTGGTTGATTCCGACTATGCCCGCTTTGGCTTACGCGGTGATTATTCTTTTCACCCGCAGGTCCAAGGTCCTTTCTGGTTTAATTTCCATTTTGACCATGGCCGCCTGTCTTGGTTTATCCGTGGGAATTCTCATTGAGGTTCTGGCCAAGGCTCCGGCTGACCGTGTTATTTCCATCAGCTGGAGCTGGCTGGAAATTCCGCCCTGGACTGCCCATGTAGGTGTTTTAATTGACCCCTTGAGCGTCAATATGCTTCTGGTGGTGACGCTGATTTCACTTCTCGTGCAAATCTATTCCTGGGGTTACATGCACGGAGAGGTTCGTTTCTCCAGCTATTATTCCTATCTTTCTCTTTTCACCTCTTCGATGCTTCTCCTGGTTTTGTCGAATAATTTTCTCCAAATTTTTGTCGGCTGGGAACTGGTCGGGCTTTGTTCCTATCTTTTAATCGGTTTTTGGTATTTCAAGCCTGAGGCCGCGGATGCCTGCAAAAAAGCCTTTGTCGTTAACCGCGTGGGTGACATGGGTTTTCTCATGGGTGTTATTACGATTGGGATGGTGTTTCAGACCTTTGATTTCGCTGAAGTTGAGAAAATGGTATCGACGGGTGTCGCAAACGGAACCTTTCAAACGGGCTTTATCGCCGGGATCGCTCTGCTTTTATTTTGCGGAGCGGTGGGGAAGAGCGCCCAGTTTCCGCTTCATGTTTGGCTTCCGGACGCCATGGAAGGGCCCACACCGGTTTCAGCCCTAATCCACGCCGCAACGATGGTGGCTGCGGGCGTCTTCATGGTGGCCCGCACCTATTCACTTTTCCTTGTGGATCAACACGCCATGACCGTGGTGGCCTTCATCGGCGGGTTTACGGCCCTTTTTGCCGCGTCGATCGCCCTGGCGCAGGATGACATCAAACGTATTTTGGCCTATTCCACCCTTTCTCAATTGGGGTACATGATCATGGCGTTGGGGGTCGGCGGATATACCTCGGGAATGTTCCATTTGACCACCCACGCTTGTTTCAAGGCCCTTTTGTTCCTGGGGGCCGGCAGTGTGATTCACGGGGTCCATAACCAGGATATTTGGAAAATGGGCGGACTTTGGAAAAAAATGGGTATTACCGCGGCGACCTTTGTCATCGCGACACTGGCCATCGCAGGCATTTTTCCCCTGGCGGGGTTTTGGTCAAAGGACGCCATTTTGGCCGCGGTTTATGAAAGTCAAATCCCGGGCCACATCGTTCTTTATTTTGCCGCGGTTTTCACCGCTTTTCTGACCGCCTTTTATATGTTCCGCCTTTTCTTTGTTGTGTTTACCGGGGAACCCCGGGACCACCACGCGCATGATCACGCCCACGAGTCGCCTTTTACCATGACCATTCCACTGATGATCCTGGCAATTCTTTCCATCAGCGTTGGTTGGTTAAATCTCCCCGGGTTTGACGCCTATTCAAAATTTGTTTATCACGGTGAGTTCCATGAGGAAGTTTTCAATTGGACCATGGCCTGGGCGTCTCTGCTTGTCGCGATCGCGGGGATCATCCTTTCGGCCCTGTTTTACTATTGGAAGGTTTTTTCAGCAGAGAAAACAGCTGAAACCTTCAAACCCATTTATCTGTTGCTCAAAAATAAATATTATGTGGATGAGTTTTACGGATGGATGGTCAAAAAATTCGTTTTTGGCCTCGCGTCAATCTGCACCTGGTTTGACGACAACGTTGTCGACGATGGAATGGTGGATGGGTCTGGTTGGATCACCCGAAAAATGGGTTCCTTATTCAGCCTGACTCAAACAGGTTATGTTCAGAATTACGCCCTCGTTATTTTTGGCGCAGTCGCCGTGATTTACCTGATGGTTAGCTTCTAAAAGTTCACGGAGGAAAGACAAGAATGCTCCCAGTTTTAGCCACGATTTTGGCAGGTTTCGCGGTCACTTTTAACTTTTTTCACGCAGCGTCCGTGGGACCAAACGCCCTTCCCCTATTAACCTCCTTCATCGTAATCCCCATTTTGTCGGCCTTCATGATTTTGGCGGCCCCGGTTCAATGGACCAGGTGGATTAGCCTTTTTATGGCTTCCATGGAACTCGGAATCGGCTTCAAGGTTTTCTTTATCTTTCAAACGGCGGTCGGCGGTTTTCAATTTGTCGAGGAAGTCCCCTGGTTAAAAAATTTCGGGATCAACTACATCCTTGGGGTAGACGGAATGAGCGCACTGATGGTTCTCCTGGTAGCCTGTGTTTATTTCGCGGGTTCGTTGATTTCCTGGAACATCACACTTCGAATGAAGGAATATTTCATTCTTTTTTCCCTTTTGGTAGGAGGAGTCGCGGGCGCGTATGAAAGTCTTGACCTCTTCTTTTTCTTCCTCTTTTACGAATTCGCGGTTCTTCCCATGTATTTATTGGTTGGGATTTGGGGAACCGGCCGCAAGGAATATGCCGCCATGAAGCTTACCCTGATGCTTTTGGCCGGATCCGCATTTATGTTGGTTGGGTTCATCGCCATGTATTTCACCTCGGGGGTTCACACCTTTGATATCCGCATCCTGGGAGATTTGGCGAAGACAGGTTTTAACACGGATTTTCAAAAGTTTTGGTTTCCCCTTTTGTTTCTTGGGTTCGGGGTCATTTCAGCTGTTTTTCCATTCCACACATGGTCGCCTGATGGATACGGTTCTGCTCCCACCGCCGCCTCCATGCTTCACGCCGGAGTCTTAAAAAGCCTTGGCGGCTACAGCATCATCCGGGTCGCCCTTCCGGCCATGCCGGACGGAGCCAAGTTTTGGCTGCCACTCCTGGTTACCTTATCCCTAATCAATATGCTTTACGCCGCGATCGTGGCCCTGAAACAAAAAGACTTTAAATACGTCATCGCTTATTCTTCCGTTTCCCACTGCGGAGCCATCCTTTTCGGGATTTGTACCCTCCAGGTCGCTGGTTTGAACGGGGCCATTATTCAAACCTTTTCCCATGGGATTGTGGCCGCCATGACCTTCGCCTTGGTGGGAACGGTTTATGGAAAAGCGCATACCAGGGAGTTGATCAAGTTGGGCGGTTTGGCGGCGGTCATGCCGATCCTGGGCGGACTTTTTGTCGCGGCCGCTATGGCCAACGTGGGGTTACCGGGGTTAAGCGGTTTCGTGGGTGAATTTCTGATTTTCCTAGGCGCCTACAAGAGCGGATACCACGGTGGGTTTACCATTTTTCAGACCCTGTTTCCAATTGCCATTTTGGCTATTGTCATGACGGCCATTTATTACCTCAGGCTGGTCCAAATGGTTTTTTACGGTCCGCTGAAGGATCCCCATTACAAGGATGAGGTGAGGGATGGGACCTTTATTGAAATTCTTCCCATCGCATTTTTATTGGTTGTTTCACTTGTCGTCGGTTTGTACCCAAAACCCTTCGTTGATATGTCCAATGCCACTATCGCGCCCCTTATTGAGCATATTAGAGGTTTCAAATGATTAATTACTCGGCGTTTTTACCTGAACTTTTTCTGGTCATGGCCGCCATTCTCATTTTGGTGGTCGAACTCTTTTTGACCCCGACCTCCAGGCGGACTATCCTTAGCTGGATCGCCTTTTTAGGAACGCTCGCGGCCCTGCTATCCCTTTCCTGTTTGAGTGGGTCCTGTCCAGCGGGTTGTAATCTCGGTAATGGAACCGAGGTGGCCTTTAATGGATTTTTGAAAACGGACGGTCTTTCACTCTTTTTCAAGATGGTGATTCTCCTGGCGACCCTTCTCACCCTTTTGATGACTTTTCGTTATTTTAAAACCCACAACACGCCCTACCCCGCGGAATTTCTCGCGATCCTTCTTTTTTCCGCCTCGGGCGCGACAGCACTGACATCGGCCCAGGAAATCATTACCCTTTATATCGCCCTCGAAACCCTGACCATCAGCAGTTACCTCCTGGCATCCTTTATGAAAAAAGACAAGGGAAGCAATGAGGCTGGTATGAAGTATTTGCTGTTGGGCGCCTTTTCCTCGGCCCTGTTGTTGTTTGGTTTCTCCTATCTTTACGGGTTGACGGGAACCACCGTTATTGCCGAAATCGCGAAAAGTTTGGCAATGCAGGCTTCCTCGCCCTTGGCTGTCTTTGCTTTGATCCTGATCGTGGGCGGTCTGGCCTTTAAAATCTCCCTGGCACCCTTTCATATGTGGACACCAGATGTTTATGAGGGGGCCCCGACACCAGTCACGGCTTTTCTTTCAGTAGCCTCCAAAACCGCGGGGTTTGCGGCCTTCATACGGCTTTTCTGGGTGGGCTTAAACGTACCCGCGTTACAACCGGTTTGGGTTGGGTTGTTTGGTGTTCTTGCCGCTTTGAGCATCATTCTCGGGAACCTGGAAGCCATTCCCCAGAAAAACATAAAGCGATTAATGGGTTATTCTTCCATCGCCCAGGCTGGTTACATATCCACGGGGTTTCTCGCCATCGGCCCCATGGGCCTAACCGCCGTTTTGTTTTATCTGTTTGTCTACCTTTTCGCCAATATGGGAGTATTTCTCGCCATTGTGATCGTCTCGAACAAAACCGGCAGCGAACAGATTGAGGATTACGCCGGTATGTGGAAAAGATCACCGCTTATTGGAATGGTTCTTCTTGTTTGTTTATTGTCATTGGCTGGCGTTCCCCCTTTCGCGGGATTTTCGGGGAAGTGGTATTTATTTGGGGCCGCCATTTCAAAGGGTTACGTATGGCTTGCCCTTGTTGGCATGTCATTCAGTGTGGTTTCACTTTATTACTATTTGCAAGTGGTCCGGCAGGCCCTGATTGTGGACCCCAAGGATTCCTCTCCCATTTCAATTAGTCCTTTGGAAAAGTTGGTTTTGGTGGCCTGCGTGGTTATCACCGTCACCCTGGGTTTTTGGCCCAAACCTGTCATGGATTTAGCCCAGGCCGCCGCCTCGTCCCTTTTTTAAATTACGACCCCTTCAACCTCCGGTTCCTGACCGGGGGTTTTTTTATTTAAACCACTTTTTAAATGTTCTTCGGATTCAAAAACATGAGGGGTTGCGTCAGGTTTGAAACAAATGTAGAGTGCTTTTGGTTGTTCTGGATCAGAGGGAAAGGATCTCGATGAATTTGTTTATTGGCTTAATAACCCTGACGGCAATTTCCTATGCCGTCAGTTGCAAGTATTCCTTCCGCTATTACAAAACCTTTGACGAGGTTTGTGATCACATTTCCGGGCGTTGGCTGGCGTTTGGTTTTGTTTTACAAGCAATCACCCTCTCGGAAAAATGGATTTTAGATGGTCAAGCCCCTTTTACCTCTTTGGGGGGGATTTTGCTGGCATTGTCCTTCTCCTTGGCCTTGGCTTTGCTGGCGGGGCGGATTAAAACACCGGTGCCTGTTTTAAACTCGCTTTTTTCGCCTTTTATTTTCTTTTTATCTTTTTTGGCTTTTTTGGCAGGAACTTTTTCCACGCCTCCCCCCGCCAATCCCTTGATGACCACCGGTTTGGCCTGGCACATTTTTTTTACCTTCCTTGGTTTTTCTCATTTCACGATGGGTTTTGGAGTTGCGGTCGCCTTTTGGATTCAGGAAGGGCAATTAAAACAACGCCAAATCAAAAGCTGGAGCTACCGCCTTCCTGCATTGGAAATACTCGACAACCTGACCGTTTTTTACATCCTTCTTGGTTTTCTTTTCTGGATGGCAGGGTTGGGCCTTGGGGCCGTCCAGGCTTTTCAGGTTTGGCATCGTTTGCCCTTTGATGATCCTAAAATTTTGGGGTCCTTTCTGGTTCTTCTTATCTATGGGTTCTTTTTTTGTCTTCGTTGGGTCTTCCAGATGAGGGGAAGAAAGTCCATGACACTGGTCATGGCCGGTTATTTTTTGGCGCTTTTCACTTTTGTGGGTGTCAGGGTCTTTTTGACGACCCAGCATGTTTTTTAGGGAAAGGCCCTCATGAAGTTCATCGCCTATGGCATGAATCACACAACCGCGCCTTTGGAAATTCGGGAGAAATACGTCCTGGCGCCTGAAAAAATAAGGGAGGTTCTCCAGGGCCTGAAAGGCAAAATACCTGAGGTGGTTTTTCTTCCCACCTGTAATCGGGTGGAATTTTACCTTGCGACCGACAGGGTGGAGGAGGGGATCGAGGAAATCCAGAAAATCGTCAACCTTTTTCACCGCATGAAGCCGGGAGACGCCAAAAAATATTTTTACCACCATGAAGGTCCGGAAGCCTTTCTCCATTTGTTCCGTGTGGCAAGCTCCCTGGATTCCATGGTCCTTGGGGAAGCCCAGATTCTGGGGCAGGTCAAGGAGGCCTTCCAGGCATCCCGCGAGGCCGGGGTGACCGGCGCTATCCTAAACGGCGTTTTCAACCGGGCCTTCGCCGCCGCGAAAAAGGTCCGAACCCAAACGGAAATCGCGCGGATGCCCACCAATGTTTCCAGCGTGGCTGTGGACCTGGCGAAAAAGATTTTCCGGTCCCTTTCGGAACATTCCGTTCTTCTGATGGGCGCTGGCGAAATGAGCGAGTTGACTGCGAAATACCTGTCCGCGACTGGGGTTTCCGATTTTTTCATCGCTAATCGGACCATGGAGAAGGCCAGGGCGCTGGCGGCAAGGATCGGCGGGACAGCCTTGGGGCTGGTGGAGGGACTTGGGAAACTGGAGCGGGTGGATATCGTCATGACCTCCGTGAGCGGGAGTGAATTTCTGCTTTCAAAGTCGGATGTCGAAAAGACCATGAAGCGGCGGGGCGGGAGGTCTTTGTTCATTATTGATACGGGCGTTCCCCGTAACGTCGATCCGGAAATTGGAAATTTGGAGTCCGTTTTTCTCTACAACATCGATGATTTGTCCTCGATCGCCAACGAAAATCAGGAGCAAAGGCGGAAAGCCTCGGAAGCCGCCGAAGTTCTCTTGACTGAGGAGGTTGAGAACCTTTGTTCCTGGCTAAACACCCTTGAGTTGGTTCCCACGATCGTCAGGTTAAGGGAGAACTTTGAGAAAACGCGAAAATCCGAGCTGGAACAATTTTTTAAAAAAAACCAATCCTTGCCCGAAAAAGAGCGTAAGGAAGTGGAAAGATTAACCAGGGATCTGATCGGAAAGTTGCTCCACGATCCTTCGGCAAACTTGAAAAAAGTGGAGGATTCGATCGATCGTTTTGACTACGCCAGGATGTTAAACGAGATTTTTTCACTGGTTGAGCGGAATAAAAATGATTAGCCGGAAAACCCTGTGAAAATTACCATCGGAACCAGGGGAAGCCAACTGGCGCTTGCCCAGGCGGAGGGGTTTCGGGCGAAAATTGCCGCTCTCATGCCGAACGACGAGGTGGTCCTCGAGATCGTCAAAACTCTGGGGGACCAATTGTCGGCTCCGGGCGCGGATCAGGGGACCCTCGGGGAAGTTCCCCAGGGTCTTTTCACCCGGGAGCTGGACGAAGCCCTGCTTTCCGGCAGAATTCGCGGTGCCATCCACAGTCTTAAAGATGTTCCCACCATTTTACCGGCAGGGATCCAATATGGCCCTTTTCCAAAGCGGGAAGATTGCCGTGACGCTTTTATCTCAAAAACCGGGAAAAAGTTTCATGAACTTCCCCCGGGATCGAAGGTGGGAACCAGTTCTCCAAGAAGAGAAGCTCAAATCCGCTCTTTCCGACCGGAGTTGAAAGTTTTGCCCTTAAGAGGAAATGTGGATACACGCATTAGGAAATTACGG
>JAHFCG010000109.1 GCA_023249615.1 candidate division FCPU426 bacterium
TTGGCAAAAGTAGCGATGATTAAATAACCGTCCTTTTTGAGGGATTTTTTGACGGCGGAAACATATTTTTCCCTGTCTTCTTTTTCGGTCAAAAAGTGGAACACGGCCCGGTCATGCCACAAGTCAAAATTTGCCGTTGGGTTGAAGGTGGTGACATCCTCCGTGATCCAGGTGATTTTATCCGCCAGGGAACCCAATCTTTCCTTCGTGTATTGAAGGGCCTTTTCGGAAATGTCCAACACCGAAATAAAATGAAACCCGTTTTTCAACAACTTATCCACCAGCACGGACGCCCCGCCCCCGACATCAATGATCCGATCGTCCTGCGGGGAGCTGATCGAGAGGATAAGTTCGAGGGATTTCTCGGGGTTTTGCTGGAACCAGCTCACCTCGCCGGGTTTCTTTTCGGCGTAGATTTTTTCCCAGTGTTCTTTTCTACTTGTCGGCATAGTCGCGGAGGCCTTTCTGGTCAAGGAGAGTCACCTCCCGGTTTTTATCGAGGGAAATCAAACCCCGCTCCTCCAACTTCGTGAAGGCCCGTGAAACCACCTCTCGAACCGATCCCAGGCGGGTCGCGATGACGGGGTTGGTGGGGAGCTTGAGTTTTTTCAGCCGCTTATCCGTGAATTCCTGGAGAAGGAAAGCCGCGAGGCGCTGGTCCACTTCCTTGAGCGACAGGGATTCGACCAGTGCCGCGGTTTTGCGAAGGCGGGAGGCCATCAGTTTCAAGGCCGCCAGGGCGATGGCGGGGTGTTTCAGGCAAAGCCGTCTCACGTCTTCCTTGGAAAGAAACAGTACCTCGCTGTCCTCTTCCGCTACCACGGTAGAAGGGTAGGGTTTGTCATCGAACATGGGGACCTCCGCGATGGTGGTGCCCGCCTTTTCAATGTGAATCACCTGTTCGCGCCCCTGGGTGTTTCCCCTCAAGGCTCGAAGGGATCCGGTTACGATTACGAACAATCCCTTTGCCTCGGTACCCGCCACAAAAAGGGTTTCCCCGTTTCTTAATTTACGATCCACACAGGCGGCGGCCAGGGACTTTAGTTCCAGTTCGTTCAGGGAGCCGAACAATTCGGTTTTTTTCAACCCTTTGATCTTGTCCATGAGCCCATCATATCGCCCCGCCGCTGGACCCTACAACAAAGGGTTTCAAGTAATCTTTAGATCAAACCAAAAAAATAATCACCCTCACCCCGCCCTCTCCCCTAAAGGGAGAGGGGGATCGTCGAGAAGTTGGTTTCCTCTATTACCCTCGCTCCTTGAGGGAGGCCACAATTTGAAGAACAAGGATTGATGAATGTAAGGGCCACATTCACCCGCCACCATTCTGTTGAGGGCAGTAAAGCACGTGGCGCCCTTTGGGCTTGATAAATCAAGCCCCTGCAACATTCTCAATGCGCAACTTTTGTGGTGGGGCGGGTCCCCATACCCGCCCCATCTTTTTCAGGGCAGCCACGGGGGGTTCCCCCTACATTAAAAACAATGAAGGTAAATAGTGTTTTCCAGTGACTTAGGTCATGGCGGGGTTTTCGCCCCGGGGATAAGTTGGCGTTGTCCGAGAAATCCAGACACAAGGAGAAACAACATGAAAATCGCGACCGAACAAATGGTGGGGGATATCGCGGCGGAGCATCCGGGAACCATACCCGTTTTTATGGAAATGAAAATTGATTATTGCTGCGGGGGACGGCGTTCACTGAAAGAGGCCTGCGACACGGCGGGAATTCCGGTGGAAAAAGTGACAGGGCTTCTTGAGAAAATCGAGGACCCCCTGTTTGGAAGCGGACAAAAGAGGGAATGGCAGGGGAATCGGATTGCCGACCTTATCCAACATTTGCTGGATAAACACCATGTCTATACCCGAAACCAGCTTTCCCTGGTGAAAGCGTTGTGCGACAAGGTTCTTCGGGTCCATGGGGAAAAGCATCCCGAATTGGCCGAGATCGCCGATTTATATGAGGAAATGAGAAGCGAGTTGATCGATCACATGGGAAAAGAAGAGCATGTTGCCTTTCCGTATTTAAAGGTATTGGAGGAAGCCGTCGAGAAGAGGAAGGCCGACGAGATTCCATTTCCCTTTGAAATATTCAAAAACCAACCCCAAAGGGTTTTGATGGCGGATCACGAAATGGTGGGGGATCAGTTGGCTCAATTGCGCAACCTTACCAACGACTTTACCCCTCCCGAAGGTGCCTGCCCGACCTTTCGGGCTTTTTACCGTGGATTTGAGGAACTGGAAGCGGATTTACATCAGCATATTCATTTGGAAAACAACGTGCTTTTCCCGATGGCGCAAAAACTGGCAAAGGGATGACTGAACCCGGCCGACTATGAGCCCCGTCATATAGGGACCAAGCCGGCGCTTTTTATACTGACCCCGTTTCTAAATCAACCCGGGGGTGGACCCGGGTTTCTTTAAGGGGAAATCCAGTGGATACTAAAAGCGGTACCGCGAACCACGGTCTTATCTTCAGCCTTCTCGTGATTTTTGTGTTTCTTTCGGTGGGGGTAAGCCAATTACATCTTTCCGGCGGTATGAACAACCTTTTAGTTTTCGGTTTCGCCTTCGTCATGGCGGGGCTGGTGGCGGCACAGTACATGGATTTAAGATTGGAAGGCCGGCTTATCCGCTGGATTGTCGTCATTCCTTTGGTTCTTTTTTTCATCCTGGTTGTTCTTTTGCTTCCTGATATCGCCCATCACCCCATTCCTTTGATCGCGCCCCACCTGAACCCAAGGTGAGAATGAAAAAACTTTCAATCCTCATACGGGATCGTCTTTTGTTTTTTTGGATGGAACGTTTTTGTGAAAAACAATTTCCGAATTTTTAAAAACTAAGGGTGGAAAGGCATTTAAATGATAGCGACGAAAAACAGTACCGCCGTGCTGGAGCAGGAAGCGCCGGTGAATTACGACAAGGCCAGCGCCAAGACCTGGGATGGACTTTCCCGGATGGCTTTCGCGGCCAATTGGGACCCGGAAGCGGCCATCAACTGGAACCTGCCCATTGAGCTGGGGAATGTCAGGGAAGGCTGGATCAATATCCTCCATTATTTTTATGAGGGGGAGTGGCAGGGACTGGAAATCATCCAGCGCCTGATGAACAAAGCCGCGCACCTGTTCAAGAATCCGGAGATGGTGACCTATTATTCCACCCAATGCAGCGACGAGGCCAAACATCTTTTCGTTTTTCGCCGTTATCTCAACAAGTTGAACAGTCCTCCCTCCAAGGAAAAGGTTTTTGACCCGCTGGTCTGGCTGGCCACCTCCGGCCCCATGCCGGTGGAGCGCTGGATTCTGGGAACCTTTTTCACCGAAACCATGGCGGGTGCCATTTTCCAAAAAACCCTGGAGCTTCCGGCCATTGACCCTACCGGAAAGGAAATGATCCGCTGGCAATTGAAGGACGAGTCCCGCCATATCGCCGGGACCAAACTGGGCATCCAGACGCTGATGGACCATTGCGGGCCCCTAAAGACCTGGATATTAAGAGCCTGGTGGAGGCTTTTCGTGAAGCTGGCGGTGAAGGAAGTGAGAAACCTGAAACCCTACGGCGACCAGGTGGGCATGGACCCGGAATATATTCTCCGCAAGTCCTTCGCGAAAATGGCCGAAATGCCGGAGTTCAAAGAAAAATTCCTGGGGGATCCCCTTTCCCGTTCCTTTCTCGCCTCAGAGGCCTGAGCCATGAATTCGGCGGAATTTCTGGACCAATTTTCCCGCGTCACGAGCCGTTTGACCCAATGGTTTCCCCGCGGCGGGGCGAAGTTTTTGGACGGTCTTCTTTATCCCCTTTTGGGCAATGACTTCACCGTTGATTTTTTTGACCGGCATAACAGGGAAAATTTGGAGAGTATCGGAAATTTCCAGAGGATCCTGGTTGTCTCCGATATTCATATTGGGGATGCGGTCCTGCTTCAAACGGCGGTATCGGCCCTGAGGGATTTTTTTCCCAAGGCTGAAATAGATTACCTCGTCAAAAAATCCATGGAAAACCTCCTCCAGGGAAACCCCGACATTTCCGAATTGTGGCCGGCTTTTACCGGCGGTCAATTTCCCAACGAAAAGGACATCCTCACCGTGCAGGCCCTCGCGCCGGATTACGACGCGGTTTTTAACCTCTGCCCATTTTTAGCGGCGCCCCATTTTCCGGAGCCCAAAAAGGCCTTTCATTTCACCAGCCGGGCGCCCTTTATCATCCGGAACGAAAGAAACCCTTCCATGCCGGGCCACCTCGCCTATCAGGCCCATAAATTCATTTACGATATGCTTTCACCCCATTTCGCCATTCAAAGGGCGAGACCCTTCGAGGGGCCCCAAATTTTTCTGGCCCACCGCGCCGTCGCGGAGGCCCATCAATTTTTCCGTCAGAAGGCCCCCAAGGGATTGGGTCCCGTGGTTTTTCTTAATCCCGACACCGCTTCCCCCTACACGCGTATCCCCTTTGGGGAACAAGCCAAACTTTTAAAACGACTGGTGGAAATGCCTTTTAACGGCGACCTTGGCGGGATTTGCCGGGTTCTTCTCGGGGAAGGGCACACCGACAAGGGAATCGGGGAAAGATTATGGTTTTCCCTCCCCCTGTGGCTGAGGGACAGGGTCACCCTGGTCCCTGCCTCGATGGAGTTGGATACCTATTCCGCCCTCATTGACTGGAGCGATGTTTTCATTTCCGGTGACACGGGTCCGCTCCATATTGCCGCGGCCCGCAAGCACGACAGAAGCAAAAACACCTTTTTGCGAAACCGAACCTCGGTGTTCAGCGTCTTTGGCGGGACGCCCCCAAGGTTTTCCGGCTACGATTCTGAACTTCCCGGGTTCCTCGAAAGCTCCCAGGACGCCGAAAGCCGCAGCTACCAATCCATCAGCCGGTGCCGGAATATCACCTGCCTCCATAAAATGGCGAGGGAATGCGACGCTTCCGGGTGTTTTCAGGAGCTGGATTTGGATAAAATCTTTTCAGATATCCGGTATAGTTTGACCAAGGCGGAACTTCTCCAAGCCGGAGTCTGAAAGGATAATTTTTGTTTCCCAAAGAACACGGGGCCTGGAATGCCCTTTTGGTTTCCCTGGCGGCAGGCTGGTTCGCGCTGGGGGAATGGAACGACGCGGCGTTTTTTGCCAGTCTTTTCTGGCTTTCGGGTTTCACCGCGAGGGCGCCTTTTTCCACAGCCAGACAATACTGGAAAGCCGATCCTCCCAAGGCCTATCGGGCCGTCTTTTTTTTCCTCATCCTGTTTTTTGTTTTTTTCGTTTCCGGATGCCTTTTTTTGGCCAATGCCCCCCTTGAGGACATCAACCTGGCTACCCAATGGGGGCTGCCCATCGGGTCCTTGATTTTTATCCTCGTGGCTGGGAAAAAAAACCTGAGACATTGGGGCATAGAGGTTATCGGTTTTACCGGCCTGACCCTGTTGACACCCGTTCTTTATCTTTCGAAACCCTCGGCCGGCCTCACCAAGGCCTACCTCCTTTTTATGATTTTCGGCGGGTATTTTATTCTCGCGGTTTTTTACGTCAAGGTTCGCCAGGCCTGGGTGGCCATGGCCCGAACCGGCAAAGTCCTCCGGATGAAACAAAGGGCCTGGGATGGAAGCGCCATTTTTTTGGTCCATGTGATGTTTGTGGCCATAGTTCTGGCTGTCTCCCGAATTCATTTAGGTATGGCGGCAGGCCCCCTTTATGCCCTTGCCCGGACTTTTGCCGGATTGATGTGGGGAAAGCCCCATTTGCCTCTTATGAAATTGGGAATGAGAGAAATGATTCATTCGATCATCTACACAGTTGTGGTTTTTTATTTTTGGTTTTTCCCTTAAGTCCTATTCGCAGGGGCGGGTCTGAGACCCGCCCTACAAGTGTCCCCTAAAGAAAATAAGTCCCAAAAATTTTGCCCTTTTTTCAGCCAAATAACCCCTATTATTAAGCGCTCTTTTTCCTACAATGAATCGATTGGCTGGGGACTTTAACCCGGCCAAAACAGGAGGAAGGTCATGGATATGGGTTCCGCCGTCATATTGGCTCTGTTTGGTTTTATTTTTATATTTTTGCTGATGTATATCGCCCTGGTCAGCATCAAGGAAGACCAGGTGGGTATCGTGGTAAAGAAATTCGGGACCTCGGATCTTCCTCCCGGAAAAATTATCGCCTTGCACGGCGAGGCCGGCTACCAGGCCGATACGCTTCCCCCCGGATGGCATTTGGGATATTGGCCCTGGCAATACCGGGTGGAAAAGGTTCCCATGGTGTTGATCCAGCAGGGTGAAATCGGGCTCGTCCTCGCGAACGATGGGTTATCCATGCCCTCCGAGAGGATCCTCGGAAAGAGCGTGGAGTGCGACCACTTCCAGGACGCCAAGCGGTTTTTGACCGGCGGGGGGGAAAAGGGACGCCAGGCCGGTATTTTGACCGCCGGCACCTACCGCATCAATCTTGCCCTGTTTCAGGTCATCACGGCGGACAACGCCGCCAAGCACGGGATGATGTCCAATCAATTGCACGTTTACCAGGTCGCGACGGACCAGGTGGGGATTGTCACCACCATGGATGGAAATCCCATCCTGAGGGGAGAGATCGCGGCGCGACATGTGGACGGCCACAACAATTTCCAAAACATCAAGGACTTCATGGCGACGGAAGGTCAAAGGGGCCTGCAGGAGCAGATTCTTCTCTCCGGCTCATGGAACCTGAACCCCTGGTTCGCCCGGGTCGAACAGGTACCGATGACGGAGGTTCCCATCGGCCACGTGGGGGTCGTTATTTCCTACGTCGGCGAGGCCCACGAGGACGTTTCGGGCGCGGAGTTCAAGCACGGGGACCTTGTCAAGGAAGGCCACAAGGGCGTTTGGGTTACCCCGCTCATGCCGGGAAAACATCCGGTCAACACAAGGGTCATGAAGGTGGAACTGGTTCCCACCACAAATATTGTTCTCAATTGGGCCAACCGGACCGAGTCGCATAAATGGGACCAGAACCTAAGCTCCATCACGGTCAGGTCGAAGGACGGGTTCGCGTTCAACCTGGACGTGGCGCAAATTATCCACGTGGCGGCCATGGAGGCCCCCAAGGTCATTTCCCGCGTGGGGAATATGCAAAACCTGGTGGACCATGTTCTGGAACCCATCATCGGGAACTATTTCAGGAACAGCGCCCAGGCTCATACCGTGCTGGACTTTTTGAACGCCCGAAGCGAGCGTCAGCTGGCCGCGGCGGAACATATCCGCATCGCGCTGAAAGGCTACGATGTGGAGGGGATTGATACCCTCATCGGCGATATCACCCCGCCTGAAAGCCTGATGTTGACGCAAACGGAAAGGAAAATCGCGGACGAGCAGAAACGCACCTATGAGATCCAGGAGGCGGCGCAAAAGCAGCGCCAACTGTTGGTGCGAGAAACCGCCATGGCCGACATCCAGAACAACATGGTCAAGAGCGAGCAGGGGGTCCGCATCTCCGAACTGGAGGCGGCCCAGGCCGTGAAGAAGGCCGGCGGCGAGGCCGAGGCCATCAAGTTAAGGGCTTTGGGCGAGGCGGAAGCCTTGCGCCAGGTGGGATACGCCAAGGCGGAAATTTATAACGTCGGCGTGCAATCCCTGGGAGGGAACAACTTCACCCTGCTCCAGCTGATCCAGGCCATTGGGGACAAAAATGTCCGAATTACACCGGATGTGCTGGTGAACTCCGGCGACAAGGGAGGAACCCTTCTGGATGCCTTCATTGGGCAATTAGCCCGGGGCAAGGATGAGAAAGTGACCCCGGCTGGACCCGTAGGAAAGAGCTGACCAAGGGCAGGGCATCCGCCTTCGACCGTTGGGCCAAGGCGGATAAGTTGCCGCGCCCCACCAAAATTTACCGGCTACCAAAGCCCCGGGCTATGCCCCGGGGCTTAGCCGTGTACCCGGGCCGTGGTCATGCCACGGCCGGGTGGCGGCTCGGTCCAAGTACCCTGTTGTAATCCTAAAGTTTCCTGGATTTGATTCGATAGTGTATAAAAAAGAAAAGGGAGAGCTGTCCCTTGACAAAAATCAAAAGCCTCGGAGTTTTCCGGGGCTTTATTTTTCCAGAAGTTATTGAATTCGGAGGTCCGCCTCCCGGCCCAACAGGAAACCGGTAATTGAAAAGGAAAGGCAGGTACCCACCAACATATACCAGTAAAAAAAGGAATTTTGGGTCCAATCCGTTCCGATAAACTGGTAAAGGGACGAGGCGGGTTTCAGAAAAATGAAGAAACGAAGAAAAATCGCCCCGGTTGGAGCGCCCCAGCCGAGAAGAAAACCCACCACGAGGTATAACTGGGAGTTTTTCATTTAAATTCCTTTAGATTTTCCAAGGATTTGGATGCGCAGGAGAAAAGGCTTTCCTTTAAATCCAGCCCGGCGGTTTCCTTCTCCTTTTCGGTAAGGTCCAACTCCAACAATGGGAAAAAGGTGTTTTCCTCGAACCGAATATGAGCCTCCAGTTCCTCGGCGAAGGCCGCCAGTGCTTCCAGGGAACCGTTGCCTGCGAGGCTTTTTAGGCGTTTGTGTTCCCCATAAAGCCGAATGACGCTTTCCCCGGTTTTCCCCTTGTGACCCGCCAGGGTTTCCGCGATTCTTTCTTCCGCCGCGAAATGGGGTTTCAGCTTTTCCTCAAAAAATCCAATGACCTGGGCTGAAAGCTTCTCCAAGGGGCTTCCCGCGCCGTCACCATGAATGATTTCAATGGTTTGCCTGATTTTTCGGCACATCATCAAGGCCTCATGGTGCTCCCCGGTTAACGGCCACAGAAATTTTTCCCGCTTCATGTTTTTCTCCAAGGTTACTAATCTATTTTAGTAATGGATGAGGAACCAACTATGACGCTTGTCAGGCTTCCCTGAAAGTGATTTTTATTTAAATAATGAGGGTTTTTATGGCTTAAATCATAAATTTAAATTTCATTTTGATCCATCATGGGTTTATCCAAAAGCGGGGTGGACCGCCAATGAAACTTCAGAAACAAAAAATCAAAAAGGATTCCCGGCAAAAACCGCAATTTGTTTTCAGCTTGGGGGTTCCTGTTTACTCTCTTAAGCCCAAGGTAATTAAGCCCCTGTTCCGGCTGGGCGTTTATCATCCTTTTTCCCCCTTCGCGCACCTCAAAACAAACTGAGGAGGCCGCCTTGTCAAAATTAAAGGAAAAAATCCCCAGAAAACAGGGGCGTCCCGGCGAAAAATCGTTCGAGATGAAAAATTTAAGCCTGGCCGACTATTACCACTGGCCGATGAAAGGGTTTTCCCCCGGGGAGCGTCCGGCTGACTGGCTGACGATTGAA
>JAHFCG010000110.1 GCA_023249615.1 candidate division FCPU426 bacterium
AACAACGAGGCTTGAAGCAGAGCGTCCGGGGTCCCCGTATCAAGCCAGGCGACCCCCCGGCCGATTTTTTCCACAGCCAGCTTGTTCTTTTTTAAATATGCCAAATTGATATCGGTAATTTCCAGTTCATTACGGGCGGAGGGTTTTAATCCCTCCGCGATTTTCACAACCGCGTTGTCGTAAAAATATAACCCCGTCACGGCGAAAGGCGATTTGGGCATTTTTGGTTTTTCGACCAGACCGATTGCCTTGCCCTTGCTGTCAAATTCCACGACCCCGTATCTTTCCGGGTCCTTGACCCAATAGGCGAAAACAGTTGCTCCCTTTGGACGTTTCAGGGCGTTTTTAAGGTGAACCGTTAATCCCCCGCCATAAAAAATGTTATCCCCCAGGGCCAGCGCCACCGAATCTTTCCCTATGAATTTTTTTCCAATAAGGAAGGCTTGGGCGATTCCGGCCGGACGTTCCTGGACAGCGTATTGAATTTGGATTCCCAAGTCGTTTCCGTCACCCAGAAGCCGTTTAAAGCCCTCAATGTCCTGCGGGGTGGAAATAAGTAAAACCTCCCGAATGCCGGCCAACATCAGGACCGAAAGGGGGTAATAAATCATGGGTTTGTTATAAACCGAAAGCAATTGTTTGCTGACAGCCTTGGTGATCGGGTAAAGACGCGTTCCCGCCCCGCCGGCCAAAAGTATCCCCTTCATATTATTCCTTTCAATTGAAACCTTGATGGGGTGTTAAAAGCCAAAAAACCCTTGCCTATTTTGACCTTCGTGAAATTAAACCCAGCCGTTCCCGATGATATTTCCCAGATTGAACTTTTTCGCACCAATCCACGCGGGAAAGGTACCACTGAACCGTCTTTTCCATTCCAGAATCAAAATTATACTTGGGTTTCCAGCCCAGTTCTTTTTTAATTTTGGTGGAGTTAATGGCGTAACGCCGGTCATGCCCCGGCCGATCTTTGACAAATTTCACCAGTTGGCCATAGTTTTTTAATCCCAACTTAAGGATGGCGGGGTTCTTCGCCGCGGGCCGAAACCTTTCCAGCTGACGGCACAAGGTCTGGAGCACCTGGAGATTGTTCCTCTCGGTATTTCCACCGATGTTGTATTTTTCCCCAATTCTCCCCTTGTTCATGACACGCCAGATTGCCGAACAATGATCCTCAACATAAAGCCAATCCCTGACGTTTTTCCCATCGCCGTAAACCGGAAGGGCCTTGCCCTCCAATGCGTTCAAAACCATCAGGGGAATTAATTTTTCCGGAAATTGGAAAGGCCCGTAATTATTGGAGCAATTGGTAATGAGGGTTGGAAGACCGTAGGTTTCATGGTAAGCGCGGACCAAATGGTCGGCCCCCGCCTTGGTCGCGGCATAGGGTGAATTGGGGGCATAGGAGGTATTTTCAGAAAAGGCCCCGGTTTTTCCAAGGCTCCCATAAACCTCATCGGTGGAAACATGAAGAAAACGGAATTGTCTCCTGTCTTCGGGTTTCAATTGATTGTAAAAGGCCCTGGCACCCTCCAGCATCTGAAAGGTTCCCGTCAAGTTTGTCCTGACAAAGTCCCCCGCCCCCTCAATGGATCGATCCACGTGGCTTTCCGCCGCGAAATTGAAAACCAGGGCAGGTTGATGGCGCAGAAAAAGCGCTCGAACATTTCGCGGTTCGGCTATATCCCCCTTGACGAATACCACCCTTTTGGCCCTCAGGGCATCCCGAAGGCTGTACAAATTCCCGGCGTAGGTTAATTTGTCAAAAACCACCAAACGGTAATCTTTTGTTTTTGAAAGGAGGTAATAAACGAAATTCGTTCCAATAAAACCCGCTCCGCCCGTTACCACTATGGTTTTCATTGGGTTCCATTCCTCTTTGAGATAAGCCTATTATACATTTACTTGATGCGCAGGCTTGAGCAAATCGAAAACCGTTTTAACGGGGTTAAAAGTTTTCGACGGCACCTCCACAAAAAGGGTGATCCAATGGGCCATGGCGCCATTCCAAAGTCCAGGAAGCTCCAAGGCTTTGAGCTCCCTGCCGTTCAGCGATTTTTTACTGATAAAAACCGCTTTGGGGTTCCTGAACCGGAGGAGATCAAAGGGTTTTCCTTTCCAGTCCCGCACACCGCACACCAAATCAACCGGATTAAAGTGCGTGGAGTCTTGAAACAACCTTCTTTCGGAAGCCTTGCTGAAATTAATCTGTGCGCTTTCCACGATCTGAAGGGTTTCTTCCCCTCCCTCCCTAACCCAAAAAGGGCCGCCTCCCGGTTCTCCCGCGTTGGGAACCACCCCGCAAACCCGGATGGGCCGATCCAGTTTCTTGATCAGCACCCGTATTTTTTGGGACACGGAAAGTTTGGTGAACCCCGCCGAAAAAAAGATATTCAGGTCCCTTTTGGCAAAACGGGTGATTTCCTTCAACTCGCCGGCGGAAACCTTTTTCGAATTCAGTTTTTCAATAGCCCCAAAAAGCTTTTCCTGGACTCCGACCAAATATCCCCCCAAAACCTTCTTCCAGTAAATACCCGTTTCCGTCTTATTCTCCACTGTCACATTGTCAATGTTCTTTATATAAACCAGGTCTCCCTTAAGGCCGTTTAGGTTTTCCAAAAGGGCTCCGTGTCCAGACGGGCGGAAAAAAAGATGACCTTCTTCATCCCGGAAGGGGCGGTTTTCTGCGTCAACGGAAAGGGTGTTGGTCCTGGTCGCCTGGACTGAAATTTCGAAATCAAAGCGGGTTCCGTATTTTTTTTCGTATTTTTCCTTAACCTCCATGAAATGTCCGCGGCAGGGCTCCTGATGCTCCTCCGAAACCGTGAAATGGACGCGGCATTTTTTGGACCGGTCCCTGACGGTTTCGGCGGCTTCCACCAGATGCTCCTCGAACGGAGTCCGATCTCCGAAGGGGTACAAATGGAACTTAATTAAGGCTTTGGGCTTTTGCGCGTAATTTAGGCCCTGAGGGAGGAGCAGGCCCTCCAAAATTTCCCTGAAACGGCCCTCCCGCCTCAAGGTTTCAATGTCCATTTCCCTTTTGGACAAAACACTTCCCAATTCATTAAAAAAAGCCAGTCTCGAAATGGATTCCATAAATTCAAAAAATTGCAGGCTTTCCTTTTCCCCCTTCAGAATCTCGTTTTTCAATTCCGCAATGGAAAAAGGCTCACGCTGAAGAAACCTGGTCAACAGATGAAACATCCGGCTCGCGGCCCCCGAAGCTGGGACGAATTTTGAAAAACGGCCGTTTCGGCGGGCCTTTTCGAAATTTCCGAGTGCGGATTTTTTCGCGCCGCTTTTTAACCTGAAAATGCCGTCCTTGGGTTTCGCGGGCCGGGCGATTGAAATAAAGGGAGGAGGGGTTTTAAACAAACCCAGTTGGCGCTCGGCTTCCCTAGGATGGATGCCAAGTGCTTTCATTTGCCTGAGGTCTCGAGGGGTCCATTTAAAGTTCGTCATGGAATGGCCTTTGGAGGGAATGAAAAACGGGGTCTTAAAATTGGAGGCGGCAGGCGGATTTGAACCGCCGAATCGCGGTTTTGCAGACCGCTCCCTTAACCACTTGGGTATGCCGCCCCTTGCGCCTGAAATAAAAAAACGAGCAATTGAACAGGTGATCAGTGGATTACCCGGTAATCAACTGTTCCAATGCTCCGTTGCTCGCCTCATGAATCCACTGATTGGCCAGGGAAGAAATGGAGCGGGAGACGGGGTTCGAACCCGCGACTTCAACCTTGGCAAGGTTGCACTCTACCACTGAGTTACTCCCGCGAAAAAGGCAATGACGCCTTATTAAGCGTTGCGAATTATACTTTTCGTTGCGGGTGGAGTCAATTCGTCCGAAGGGTGTCACCCGGGCCAACGGGGCGGGAATTTGCCTTTTTAATCTTTCTTGAGGCCCAAATCCTTTACAACCTGTTCGATGATATCCGTGTCGATTTCTTCCCTTTTTAAAAGATACCCTTCCAACATGGCGTTATCACAGGTGGTATTGATCAGGCGCGGAATACCCTTCGTGTAATCGAAAATTCTTTGGTACGCGCTGGAGGTAAAAACCGGCTTTTCACAGCCAGCCACGCTCAAACGGTGCTTGATGTATTGTTCACTGGTTTCCCGGGTCAGGGATTTGATGAAAAATTTCATTGCCACTCTTTGAAGAAGCGGCGGATCAAGCCCCAAATAGGTCTCCAGCTCAGGGAGGCCGAGAAGGACGATGGAAATTAATTTCCGGCCGGGAACCTCAAGGTTCAACAAGCCCCGGAACTCCTCAAAGATCTCCTTTTTTTGGAGCATGTTGGCTTCGTCGATCAACACAACCGCCTTTCGGCCTTCCTCGTAAATCTTCATCAATCTTTCGTACAATTGGGAAATGACCTGCCCCTTGGTTTCACCGGGGGTTTCCACCCCCAATTGATGGGCGATCTTTTTGAGCATCCATTCGGCGGAAATCTCGCTGTGAACGATGACAAGGAGGGTTGCTTCGTATTGGGAATCCTGTTCCAGTTTTTCAAGGGCTTTTCGGGCCAGAAGGGTTTTTCCCGCCCCGATATCCCCCACGACCACGGTTAAACCCTTCATGGTGTCCACCGCGTGAAGCATACGGACCATCGCCTCGGCGTGCTGGCTGCTTTCGTAATAAAAACGGCTGTCGGGGGCGTTCGAAAAAGCCTGTTCTTTTAAACCATAAAAATTTTCATAGCTCATGAGGCTTTCCTCTAAAAGTTCGGGGTGAGATAGAACGTTTTTATTTAAGGATTTATTTTACTTTACCGGTCGGTTCGCGAATCAATCTTTAAACCAGGGGCCGGGTTAAGACCGCCGCCTATTTCCTTGAGGGTATAAAAATCACCCATCGAAAATTAAACGTAGCCTACCCTACTTGACTTCTTTTTGCCACCCGAATCTTTTTCGGGACCCGGGGATGGGGCGGGAACGGAGGGGGGCGGCTCGCTGGCTTTGGCGGGCGCGGAGGGAGGGGGTTCCGGGGAGGGGGTTTTGGCCCCTTTTGATTTCATCAGGTTTTCTAAATCAGTTAATTTTTTACGGGCCTCAAGGTTGTCAGGCTCCATTTGAATCATACGGCGGTAAATCTTTCCCGCCTCCTCGTATAATCCCTGGCGGGTGTAGATATCCGCGACCGCGATGGTCACGAATTCATCCTTGTCGGCTTCAATGGCCGCGTCGCCCTTGGAGGGAGGTTCGGTTCGGGAGGTTTTAATTTCATTAACCGGCGCGCGGGCGGTTTTAAGGGCCTTTTCCTCCCTTGCTTTTTTCTCGACCTCTTCACGGGCCTTGGTTAAGGCTTCCTCTTTAATCTTTCTTTCGGCCTCTTCCCTGGCTTTTTTAAGCGCCTCTTCTTTTATTTTATTCTCCGCTTCCTGTTGGGCCTTCGCCAGACCTTCCTCCTTCGCCTTGCGTTCGGCGTCTTCCTTCATTTTTTTCGAAGCCGCTTCCATGGCGCGGCGCTCGATTTCTTCCTTGGCCTTTTTCTCGGCTTCTTCCCTGGCCTTCACCTCAAGTTCAGCGCGCATTTTCTTTTCGGCCTCAGCTTTGACCTTTTGTTCCGCCTCCGCCCGCAAGCGTTTGGCCTCATCCTGAGCTTTTTTCTCCATTTCGAGGCGGATTTTCTTTTCCTCGTCCTCCTTGGCTTTTTTCTCGGCTTCCAGGGCGCCGATCACGTCATCGCCCGTCTTCACATAGGCGGTATAGGCCTGGTTTAATTTTTCCTTTACTTCGGGTTGATGGGGATGGGTTTCCATTAACTGCTGGTAAATTTCAATGGCCTCCTGAACCAACCCTTGTTTAATGTAATCATCCGCGATGGCCATTTGACCCTTAAATTCCTCCAGTGGATCAACCTCCACAGGTGCCGGTTTAGGCGCCGGGGCTGGCTCAACGGCTTTTAGGGGTTCCAGCGGAGGCTTTACAATTTCCTGTTCCAAATCAAGAATGCCGGTCGCGGGGATTTTGCCAACGCTCTCCGGATTTTTTGCGGGGGCTGCGGCAGGGGACCCCGCCGCGGGAGGAACCGCGCCGCCCGTTACATCGCCCATCATTCTTTTTTGCGCCTCGGAATGGTCGGGATTTAATTCCAGGGTTCGGCGGACAAATTCCATCATCGGTTCTTTTTTATTTTGCTTTTCGTGAATCAAGGCCACCTTGAAGAATGCCTCAGAGGCTCCCTTTTTGTCTCCCCCTTGTTTTAGGAAATCCCCCAGCTTCGCCTGGGCGGGAATGGAATTCTCGTCCAGGGAAATGACATAGCGGGCGAATTCCGTCGCCTTCGGGATATCATTCTTCGCGGAGTAACGATCCAAAAGTGTTAAGAGGGTGGTAATGGCCTCGGGCTTATTCCCTTTTTTAACACAAAGCTCAACCCAGGCTTCCAACGCGGGAAGATTTTCCTTTTAGAGCTTGAGGGCTTTCTGGATATTCTCGGACGCCTTGTCCGCCTGGTTCATTTCCAGGTAAACCTTTCCGAGATAGGTCAGTGCGCCCACGTGGTTTATCTTGAAGCGCAGGAGGCTTTCAAATTCCGCCTTCGCCTCGGACAACTGCTGTTTCTTGTAAAACACCATTCCCAGAACGTAATGAGCCTCGATGCTCTTGAACTCCACCGCCTTGGCGGCGTAGGTGTTCGCGTTTTCATAATCACCGGTATTAAGGGCCAGTTCGGCGATGATCAGGAATTCCTTTTTCGCGTCGCTTTCCGAATTTTGTTTTATGTAAATCTGGGCGAGGTTGATTCGGGCCTCAATGTTGTTCGGCTCCAGTTGAACAACCCGCTGGAACATCTCCTGAGCTTTCTTATAAAGCCTGTTCTTGACGAAGGCGGCCCCCAGCATTTGGTATTGCTTGACGGCTTCGTCCAGTTGGCCTTTTTTCTCAAAAAGCTCCCCCAATTTGGAATAAGCCGCGAGATTTTCGCTGTCCAGTTTCAGAACCTCGCTCAGGGCCTCAATGGCCTCGTCGACATTTCCCTGTTCCATCGCGGATTCGGCTTTGATGGTTTGCTTGATGAGACTTTGTCTTTTTTGGGCTTCGGCGGGCAAAAGGCCGGGATCGAGAGCGGCTATCTTTTTATTGACGATGGCGGCTTTGTCGGCCTGGCCCCGGGAGGAAAAATCACTCGAGACCTTGATGTATTCCTCGAACGCCTCGCGGGGGGCGCCCTTTTTGACGAAAACATCCCCCAGCATGTTGTGGGTGTTGATGTCCTCGGGGTCCAGTTGGATCAGCTTCTTATATTCCTCAATGGCTTTATCCCAGCGGCCTTCCTGGAAATAAATATAAGCCATTTTAACGATATTTTTCTTGTCCCCGCCGGCAGGAGCGCTCATAAAACCTCGAGAGAATAACCATTTTCTTCATTCGTACTATAACATTGCCATTTTCATACCGCAACCAAATGAGCCCTATTTACAGGCTTTTTCACCGCAAGAGGGAGGGATTTGGATAATTAAACCCGATTAACTCACCGACAAATCAAAACAGATCATTTCAGAGGACTGGTTCACCTGGGGATGGGTATTTGGGGAAGTTGAACCCTTAAAACGGGTCGATGAGCCCCGGGTCGTTTGGAAAAAACAAACGATTAAAAAAACTCATGGTCGACGGGCCCTATTTTTGACGCTTTGGTTTCCAAGGTTGTAAACAAAGTTTCAAGAGCCTTAAAAACCAAAAACAAGATGGACGGAACCCGGAGGAGGCACAGGTACATCGGAAGTTGTCGAGGTTCCGGACGCTTCTTTCACTTATTTTCCCGCGGTCCTTTTTCGCGTTTCTCCTTGGACGAAATCGGGTCGGGCGGGGTGACAATACACTCCTCACCCGCGAAACGCACCTTTCCGCGCAGAACACATCCCTTCATCCCCGGCTTGCAAACAACTTTCACTCTTTGGCATATATAAAGATGGGTTTGATGGGGGCAGGACCAGCCTGACATAGTCTCTCCTTCAATTGAAACGAACTACCCAGGTCAACTTTTCTCCAATGGGTGGACCGGGGCCGTTCCCAGGGCCGGCTCCACCGCCTCGGCCATGCGTTTGTAACGTTCATACCTTTCGGCTGTTTCCTTTTGCGCCTCGCTTAAAAGCGTCCGCGCCTCATCAGGTTTGGCCGACAGGAGAATTTTGAATCGGTTTTCCTTCACGAGATATTCCTCCAGCGAAAGGGTGGGCCTGGCCGAATCCAGCCGAAGGGGATTCTTCCCTTCCGCCCGCAAACGGGGATCAAAACGGTAAAGAACCCATTGCCCCGAACGAACCGCGGCTTTTTGTTGTTTCAATCCCTGGGTCATCTCGTAACCATGGGAAATGCAATGGCTGTAGGCGATGATGAGGGACGGGCCTTCATAGGACTCCGCCTCCAAAAAAGCCCTCAGGGTTTGACCGTCGTCGGCCCCCATGGCCACCTGGGCCACGTAAATATTCCCGTAACTCATGGCAATCAATCCAAGGTCCTTCTTCGAGGTGGTCTTGCCCCCCGTCGCGAACTTGGCGATTGCCCCCAGGGGGGTGGACTTGGAGGCTTGGCCCCCCGTGTTCGAATAGCCTTCCGTATCCAGAACCAGCATTTTCACGTTTCGACCGCTGGCGAGCACATGGTCCAACCCGCCGTAGCCAATGTCATAAGCCCAGCCGTCCCCTCCCACTATCCAGACGCTTTTCTTCACGAGATAATCCGCCAACTGAATCAGTTCCCTGGACTCGGAACCTTGAATTTTTTCCAGGGCTTCCTTTAATTTTTTCACGCGGAATCGTTGATCCTCGATTCCCCCAAAGCCCCCCTGATCGGCGGCAAGGATTTCGTCGGCTTGGCCCGCGCCCAGGGAACCCCCGATCTTTTTTAAAAGCCCCCTGACCCGTGAGGTCTTTTGGTCCAGGGAAAGCCGGAGCCCCAGCCCGAATTCGGCGTTGTCCTCAAAAAGGGAGTTGGACCAGGCGGGTCCGCGCCCGGCAAGATCCTTGGACCAGGGGGTGGTGGGCAGGTTTCCCCCGTAAATGGAGGAACAACCCGTGGCGTTGGCGATCAGGACATGGTCCCCCACGAGCTGGGAAAGAAGTTTCAGGTAGGGCGTTTCCCCGCATCCGGCGCAGGCTCCGGAAAATTCAAAGTAGGGCTGGAGCAGCTGCTGCTGCATGACCAGGGAAAGATTGAGGGTCTTGGGATCGCGTTGGGGAATGGAGAGGAAAAAATCCCAGTTCTTCGCCTCAGGCGCGGCCAGGGGAACC
>JAHFCG010000111.1:0-1146 GCA_023249615.1 candidate division FCPU426 bacterium
GGTGATGAATACCACGTTTATTTAAAATTCAGGGGTGCCAGGGGAATTGGGGTTCTTGCCGGTGTTTTTGGCGCGCTGTTGTTTTGCATGCTGGTGAAGTAGGGGGGCTATTGGGATGGGTGAACGGGTTTACCCTCGTAAACAACCTTGAAAATTCTCCCCGCATGATCGTCGGAGATAAAAAGCTCGCCGCTGGGTCCCGTTAAAACATCCACGGGCCGGCCCACCCGTTCGGCTCCCTGCAAAAAGTTCCAAACAAAATCCATGGGTTTGCCCGGTTTGTTTTTTTCATCGAGAGGCAGGAAAACCACCTTATAACCGGCGGGGATACTGCGGTTCCAACTTCCGTGAAAACAAATGAAAAGTCCCTTTCTGAAATCGGCGGGGAACTGGGTGCCCGTGTAAAAGTGAATTCCCAAAGGCGCCGTGTGGGCCTGGTATTCGAAAACGGGGAAGCCGGTTTGGCGGATCCCTTTGGCTCCCAGATCGGGATCGGGAACCGCTTTCCCGTTGAGTGTGTAGGAATAGGGCCAACCGTAGTTTTTTCCCTGTTGGACCTGGTAAATACCTTCCGGAGGGAGATCGTCGCCTAGAAAGTCCCGCCCGTTACAGGAAGCCCAGAGGTCGTTCGTGCCGGGACGGAAACCAAGGCCCGCCGAATTGCGAAGGCCCCGCGCGAAAATCTCAAAATGGGAGCCGTCGGGGCCGCACCGGCAGATGGCCGCTCGCCGTTCGTCCTCTTCAATACAGGCATTGCAGGAACTTCCAATGGAGACATAAAGGTTTCCATCCGGGCCGAAGAGAATGGTTCTCGTGAAGTGAACCCCGCCGGAAGGAAGACTGACGATGGTTTTACCATTCTCTCCTGTCAGGCGGTGTTCCCCCAGCGTAAAGCGGGAAACCCGGTGGGTTTCACCCACATAAAGATAACCCTGATGGAACGCCAGACTGTGGGGGCTTTGAAGCCCCTCAACAACCACTTTGGCCTCGTCAGCGGAACCCTTCTTACCGTGGTCCAACAACTCCAGGATATTCCCGCCCCTCATGTCACAAACATAAAGATTTCCCTTGGGTGAAATGGCCATGCCCCGCGCGTTTCCCAATTCGGAAGCGTAAATGGAAATTTTAAAACCCGGCGGAACCGAA